>NZ_JBHWMB010000022.1:37985-91252 GCF_042730015.1 Streptomyces sp. NPDC059957
ACCGGCACGGATGGTGTGTTCCGTTGTCCCCATTCCGTGGTTGCCGCAAGGATTCCGGCGGTGGCCTCGACCAGGCGAGGCCACGGCACCGTGCGCAGTTCGTCCTCGTCCTCGGCGCCGACGATCTCCAGATAGGCGGCGGTGCGGGCCAGCGACTCGGCAGGCGTGGCGAGGGGCATGGCGAGCGGGACGCTCTGCAGGATGGCCCGGTGGAAGAGACGGCCGCCACCTGCGTGGGCCGCGAGCGCCGCGGTGGAAAGGGCGCCGGCGGACTGGCCGGCGACGGTGACGTTGCAGGGATCCCCGCCGAAGGCGGCGATGTTGTCCTGGACCCAACGCAGCGCGGCGAGTTGGTCGGTGAGCCAGACGTTGCTGCCGCCCTCGGCGCCGTCGTCCGGCGCGAGGGACAGCAGGCCGAGCGGCCCGAGTCGGTAGTTGAGGTTCACCACCACCAGGTCGCCGTGGAGCGCGAAGGTCTCGCCGGAGTAGTTGGGCATCGCGCCGGACCCGGAGATGAAGGCGCCGCCGTGGATCCAGACGAGGACGGGACGGCGGGCGTCGTCGGTGCCGGGGGTCCACACGTTGAGCGTCAGACAGTCCTCGTCGAAGGGCGGGACGCCGTGGCCGCCGAGTATCGGGTCGCCCTCGCGGACGGCCTGTGGGGAACCGGGGCCGTACGCCGTCGCGTCGAGGGTGCCGGTCCATCCCGGATGCGGCTGTGCGGGGCACCACCGCAGGGGCCCGACGGGCGGCTCCGCGTACGGAACGCCCTTGAACACTGCCAGGTCGCCTTCGACGACGCCGCGGATCGCGCCCGAGCGCGTGTTCACGACGGGAGCAGCGCGGTCCTGAGTGGGGCCCATGGCAGTGCGTCCTTCCGGACCGGGATCGAGGATCTTGGACAACCTCACGATATTGCGTTTTTATGGCGAGCGTCAATATTCTTCGATCCACCATCAAGGGGAGGCTCGCATGGCAACGTGGCGCATCGGTGCGACGACGATCCACAAAGTGCTGGCAGCGGAGCTGCCCGTTCCCGTGGCCGGCCTGCTCCGGCGCGGTGGCGACGGGACCGTGCGGTTCGTTGCGGAAGACCTGCGCTGACCGTGGACTTCAGGCAGCTGACGTACTTGCTTGCCATCGTGGACCAGGGCGGCTTCAACCGCGCGGCTGCGGCCCTCTACGTGTCGCAGCCGTCCCTGTCGCAGGCCATCCAGGCACTGGAACGCGATCTCGGCAGCAGCCTGTTCCACCGGATGGGCAGGAAGGTGGTCCTGACCGAGGCCGGTACCGCACTGGTTCCCCGGGCACGTGAAGCCCTGCACGCCCTGGAGCTCGCCAGAGCGAGCGTCGGTGCCGTCCGTGAACTACGCGGCGGGCGCCTGGAGATCGCTGCGATGGCGTCGCCCACGGTCGAACCCCTGAGCACCATGGTCCAACGCTTCACCGAGCGCTTTCCGGCGGTGTCGCTCAGCCTGCGCGTAGCCCTCACCCGCGAGGCCGTGGTCGAGATGGTGCGCACCGGAGGCTGCGAGCTCGGACTGCTGACCACCTCGTCGCCACTGGCGAGTCGGGACGTCGTCCCGCACCATGTCGGAGACGACCGGCTCGTCCTGGTCACTCCGACGGACGGCCCCTTCCCGGCCGGACGGGCTGTTCGACGCGAACAGCTCGAAGGGCACCGGCTGATCGTCGGGCAGCGGGGGACCGGGATCCGGGCTTACGTCGACGACCTGAAGGCGCAGGGCATCGACGTCCGCATCGCGGTGGAGAGCGAACACCGCATGGCCTTCCTGCCCCTGGTGCTCGCGGGTGTCGGACTGGCGGTGGTGACGGCATCCTGGGCCGATCTGTCCGAGCGGGCCGGAGCCCTCGTCCTCGACCTGGAGCCGGCCTCCCTCCAGCACAACATCCTGGTCAGCCGCAAGGAGCAGCCGACGCCGGCTGCCCGCGCCTTCCTGGACATAGCCGTCCCGCCGGCCCATAGGGACAGCCTATGAGGGGCATCGGGGATACGTGTTGGACCCGGAGGGCGCCCGATTGCTGGAATTCGAGCCATGACGAACCACAGCATCGCCCTCATACCCGGTGACGGCATCGGCACCGAAGTCCTCCCGGCGGCACGGGAGGTCCTCGACACGGTCGGGCAGCGTCACGGCATCACCTTCACCTACGAGCGATTCGACTGGTCCTGCGAGCGGTACCTGCGACTCGGCTCGATGATTCCCGAGGACGGCCTGGAGCAGCTCCGCCGTCATGACGCGATCCTTCTCGGCGCGGTCGGCTACCCGGGCGTGCCGGACCCCATCTCCCTGTGGGGGTTGCTCATCCCGATTCGCCGGGCCTTCGGACAGTACGTCAACCTCCGGCCGATCCGCGTGTTCGACGGCCTTCCCAGCCCGGTGCGCGCCGCCGTGTCCGGCGAGGTGGACTTCGCGGTCGTCCGGGAGAACACCGAGGGTGAGTACAGCGAGATCGGCGGTCGGATGAACCGCGGAGGCGCCGATGAAATGGCGGTGCAGCAGGCCGTGTTCACGCGCAGGGGAGTGACCCGGGTCCTGGACTTCGCCTTCTCCCTCGCCGAGCGGCGCGGCGGCCGCCTCACGTCGGCGACGAAGTCCAACGGCATCGTGCACACGATGCCGTTCTGGGACGAGCTGGTGGCCGAGCGTTCCGCCGAGCACCCCACGGTGGCCTGGGATCAGGAGCACATCGACGCGCTGGCCGCGAAGTTCGTCCTCGATCCCGCGCGCTTCGACGTCGTTGTCGCCTCCAACCTCTTCGGGGACATCCTCAGCGACCTGGCGGCGGCGGTGGCCGGCGGTATCGGCATCGCTCCGTCCGCCAACCTCAACCCGGAGGGCGAGTACCCGTCCATGTTCGAACCGGTCCACGGATCGGCTCCGGACATCGCCGGGCAGGGCGTCGCCAATCCGATCGGCGCGATCTGGTCCGCCGGCATGATGCTCGACCACCTCGGCCACCCCGAGGCCGCCGCTGACGTCACCGACGCCATCGCCCGCGTCCTGGCCACCACCGCGGTGCGGACGCGAGACCTCGGCGGCCGTGCCTCCACCGCCGAATTCACCTCCGCCGTCATCCAGCACCTCTGACGGGCGCCGAGGCGGGGGCGCGCCGGGGCGGGGCGGTGAGAACCGCGCGCCACCGACCTCGATCCGCCCCGCCCCGTCAGAGCCCCGACTCCGCGTGCCAGATTCGGCGGGATGCCGGGAGCGGGTCCTCGACGACCGACGGGTCGGTGTCACAACAGGTGAGCCGTCGGCCGATCCGTTGTGAAGGGGGCCCAGCCGGGATCCCCCGAGGCGGCGAAGGAGACCCAGGAGGAACGGAGCTGTTCGGACAAGCGCGTGAAGTCTTCGGAGGGGCCCTTGCCGCCGAACAAGAAGCCGGCAAGAGGGCCTCGTGCGTGGTCGAAGGTCGCCGGTATGTCCACGGTGTGACAGGCGTCGAGGGCCCCGCGTCCTTCCCCGCTCGCGGCCTCCGCCGGTTCGAGCGCGCCGCGCACCGGGCCGGGGCCGCCGAGCGGCTGCTCGCCGGTCCAACTCCTGGAACACCGGCCCCGGCCGCCGTGCGGCCATCACCCGGGCCCTGGGCGGTTTCCGGGGCGAGGGCGGCACCGCCCTGGAGGAGATCCACGCCTTCCTCGCCCTGCGCATCCTCGGCGTCATCCCGGCAGCCCGGCTGACCGGCCACGACCTCCTGCTCGTGCTGATCAAGCTCGCTGAAAGCCAGGGCCCGCTCACGACCCTCGGCACGTTCCTCACCACCACACAGGCACCTCACCCCAGCCCCGGTGAACGGAGCAGCCATGTCCCTGCCCCTGCTTGAGATCCCCCTCCAGGGCCGCAACGCCCTCGTCACCGGCGGCGACACCGTCGCCGTCAACCACCTCGGCCAGGACCCCGACGCCCATGCCCTCCTCGCCGCCTTCGAGCGCGACGGAAGCCCCGACATCGCGGCGAACGCCGACCTGACCGCCCCGACCGCCGTACAGACCATGGCTGATCTCGTCCGCGCCACCGGGTAATTCGTCCACGTCGATGGCGGCTGGCTGCTGCACTGAGACGTCAACAAGCAAGGAGACAGAGCGAAATGATCGAACGAGTCCGAGCCGTCCTCGTCACCGCGGACGACACGATGCTGGTCATCCGCCGCACCAGGCCCGGAATCCCCGTGTACTGGGTGCTGCCCGGCGGCGGGGTCGAGGAGAGCGACGCGTCCCGGGAGGCCGCTCTCCACCGGGAGATCCACGAGGAGATCGCGGGGAAGGCCGACATCGTCCGTCTCCTGCACACGATGGAGTCCGAAGACGAGCGTCAGCTCTTCTACCTCGCCCGCATCACGACGTGGTCCTTCGAGGACCGCACCGGCCCCGAGTTCAGTGCCGAGGGTCGTGGCGAATACGCGATCGAGGAGATCCCGTTGACCGTGGACGGGCTGGACTGTATCGACCTCAAGCCCGAGGAGATCGCCCACGTTCTGCGGGCTGCCATCGGCCCCGGCACGCTCGGGACCGGGGCCGTGGCCTAGCTGTACGACGTACGGACACGCCGTCGGGGCCTCTTTTCAGGCTCCGGCGGCGTGCTGGTGGGCCCGCACGATCGTCGAGTCGACGCAGACGATCGTCCAGTCGACCTCGCCGATCGCATCCGAGTGCTGCTGAATGGTTGGGCAGTTTCCGGTGGTGTGTGGCCGCGTCGTTTGTAGTGGCTGACGCGGGCTTGGTGTTGTCGTTGGCGGCGCCACTGGGACCAGTGCAGGACGTGTTGAACGGGTGCTGGTCGGCGGTGGGGGCTACCGGCCGGCGCCCGTGAGGAGTTCCTCCGCCACACCCGTCCGTGAGTAGAGCACGACCCGCCCCGCCCGGTGCGCCGACACCAGACCGGCGGCGCGGAGCGCTCCGAGGTGCTGGGACACCGCGCCGGCGGTGAGGCCGGTGCGCCGGGCCAGTTCGGTCGTCGCGGTGGGTGCGGTGAGCTCCGCGAGGAGCCGCGCCCGGGAGCGCCCGAGCACCCGGGACAGGGCCGCGGAGGCCGATCCCGGCGGGGCCCCCCACAGCGTGCCGATGCCGCGCGGCGGATACCGTAGCGTCGGCTGGTACACGGCGTCCGTCGTCGCGAAGACCCGCGGCCACACGAACGCCGACGGCACGAGCAGCAGCCCTCGTCCGTCGAGTCGTCGCACGCCCCGCAGGAAGCGGTGCTCGACCTTCAAAGTCCCTGACGACCAGGCCAGTTGGGGTGCGAAGTCCTCGAAGAGGCTGTGCGTGCCGTCCTCGGCGAAACGGCGGGCCCGGTAGTGGATGTCGGCCTCCAAGTGCATCTGGATGCGGGGCCAGTACGGGGCCATCGCGAGCTCCCAGAACGCGGCGATGGCATCGGAGAGGCGCCCGAGCCCGCGCCCGGGATCCGCGCGCAGTGCCTCGATGCCGGCCTGCGCCTCGGGCGCGGAGGCGCGCAGCCGTTCGGGCGGGGTGGCGCGCAGGGCGGCCAGCTCCACGCCGAGCGACGGGCCGGACGTGCTGGGCGGAGGGCAGAGGAACCCGGGGACGGAGGTGGCCGTCACCGGCACCAGCGCGGTCAGCGGGCTCAGATCGAGCCGTGCGGCCGCGATCCGGTCGCGTGCCTGCCCGGCCCACCGGCGGTGCAGCACCTGCTCGTCGGCGCCGGACAGGATCCGTACCCCCGCGACGACCTCCCAGAGCGGCGAGATGGCGAAGCGGGTCCGTGCGACGTCCTCGGCCGAGAACTCGATCTCGAGCACCGGGCGCCCTCCTCCCTGGAAGGCCCTGGAGGCCGACCGTGCGCCATGGATTTAGGACAGGCTAAAACATTGGGTCGGAGCTGCGGTGACCGGCACCGTAACGGGCATGCCCAGACACCTCCCCGCGACCGCCGACGCGCACTCCCCGTGGCGATCGGGCGGCTTCCGCGTGCTCTTCTCCGCATCAGTTCTCGGCGTTCTCGGCACGAACGTCTCCTACGTCACCATCCCGCTGATCGCCGTACTCGCCCTTGACGCGGGCCCCGGGCAGGTCGGGGTGCTGGCCGCCCTGGGCACGGCGGCGTTCCTCCTCATCGGCCTGCCGGCGGGGGCATGGGTCGACCGCGTACGGCCCCGTACGGTCCTGGTCGCCGCGGACCTGCTGCGCGGCATCCTGCTCGCCGGGATCCCGCTGGCCTGGTGGTGGGACGTCCTGACCTTCGAAGGGCTCTGCGCGGCGGTGTTCCTGAGCGGGGTTGCGACCGTCTTCTCCGACGTGGCCGCGCAGAGCGCCCTGCCGCAGCTGGTCCGCCCCGAGGCCCTGGTCCCGGCCAACTCCGCCATGGTGAGCTTGATGGCCGCGGGCAACGTCGCGGGCCGGGGCGCGGGGGGCGCGCTCGTCCAGCTCCTCGGCGCACCGGTCGCTCTGGTGTGCGCGGCGGTGGGCCACCTGGGATCCGGGCTCCGGCTGATCCGCATGGAACGCGGCGATGCCGCTGACATCCCGGGCATGGCCGACGGCCCCCGCCGGGGCCCGAGCCTGCGCGCCCGGATCGCCGAGGGCCTGCGGCACGTCCTGCGCCACGGGGAACTGCGCGCCCTCGCGCTCACCGGGGCACTCGGCAACCTCGGGACGGTCATGGTGAACACGATGCTGCCCGTCGTCTTCACCCGCGAACTCGGTCTGTCCGCAGGCGCACTGGGCCTGTTCTGGGCGGTCGGAGGAGTCGGCCTGCTGGTCGGAGCCCGCTGCGCACGCCGGCTCGCCGACCGGTTCGGGCATGGGCGGGCGCTGGTCCTCGCGGACGCCTGCCTCGCCCCGACGGGACTCCTGGTACCCCTGATGGACCGGGGCATCTGGTTGTGGGTGGCGGGTGCCGGATGGTTCCTCTTCGCCGTCAGGACGGGGACGGGCAACGTCCTCGGAGTGAGCCTTCGCCAGCGCCTGACCCCGGATACCCTGCTCGGCCGTATGAACGCCACCTTCCGCTTCGTCCTCACCGGGGCCATGGCCCTCGGCGCCGCCCTGGCCGGTGCCATCGGTTCCTACGGGTCTCCCGGCGCGGCCCTCTGGTCAGGCGGAGCCCTGCTCTGCCTGGCCTCCGTCCCGACTCTGGTCTCCCCGCTGCGCGGGCGTCGCGAGCTCCCGCCCGCGGGCGCCGCCGGGGGCACCCTGCGCGGATCGGGCCGGGGGACGTGCCGTACCGCTTCGTGACGCGGCGCGGGCCCTCGGCAGGGGCAGGGGGCGGCTTCCAGCCCGACCTTCACGCGCTACCGGCTTGCAGTACTAGAGCTGCGCGGTCAGTCCCCGCGCAGCGCGGCGGCCACCGGGCCCTCGCCGTGCACCTGGAGGCGGCCTGCTCTGACGGCCTGTGCCACGCCGAGCGCGCCCTCGCCGAGCTCCCGGCAGGTGTCGGCGTCGAGTACGAGGCGTGCGTCCGCCGCGTCGGCGGGCCCGTCCCCGTAGACGGGCACGTCCCCCCGGGTCGGGCCGAGGCGGACGTGGAACACGCCCTCGTCGAGGACCACGTCGACCACGGCCGGTCCCCCGGTCGCCGGGAGGCGGCGTAGCAGGGGGAGGGCGTACCAGTGCGCGCGCAGCGCGTCGGTGGGGCGGCGTTCGGCGAGGTCGGGGGCGCCCCATTCGGCGAGTGCCGTGAGCACGGGTAGTAGTTCGGCGCCGCGTGAGGTCAGCTCGTACACGGTCGCGGGCGCCGGCGGTGGCAGCTTGCGGCGGGTCGCCAGGCCCTGCGCCTCCATGTCCTTGAGCCGGCCGGCCAGTACGTCCGTGGAGACGCCCGGCAGGTCGGCGTGGAGGTCGGTGTACCGGCGGGGGCCGGCCAGCAGCTCCCGGACGATCAGCAGGGTCCATCGGTCCCCTACCGCGTCCAGGGCGCGGGCCGAGGCGCAGTACTGGTCGTAGCTTCGGCGGCGTGGCTGACGAGGTGACATGCAGCGAGTCTAGACAGGGTGTTGGACTTTCCAAGCTTCTACTTGGTAAAACCAAGCAGGTAGTCCGGAGTGCGGGAACAGCGGGAACAGCGGGAACAGGGAGGGCACGGCATGGAGTTCAGGCAGTCGAGCAAGCTCAGCGAGGTCTGCTACGAGATCCGGGGCCCGGTGATCGAGCACGCCAACGCGCTGGAGGAGGCGGGCCACAGCGTGCTGCGGCTCAACACCGGCAACCCGGCCGCCTTCGGCTTCGAGGCGCCGGAGGAGATCGTTCAGGACATGATCCGGATGCTCCCCCGGGCCCACGGGTACACCGACGCGCGCGGGGTGCTCTCCGCCCGCCGGGCCGTCGTCCAGCGCTACCAGGCGATCGGCCTGACCGATGTGACGGTGGACGACGTCTTCCTCGGCAACGGCGTCTCCGAGCTGGTCTCCATGGCCGTCCAGGCACTGCTGGAGGACGGGGACGAGGTCCTCATCCCCGCCCCCGACTTCCCGCTCTGGACCGCCGTGACCACCCTCGCGGGCGGCAAGGCCGTGCACTACGTCTGCGACGAGTCCGCCGACTGGTACCCGGACCTCGACGACATGGCGTCCAAGATCACGGACCGCACGAAGGCCGTGGTCATCATCAACCCGAACAACCCCACGGGCGCCGTCTACCCCCGGGAGATCCTGGAGGGCATCCTCGAACTCGCCCGCCGCCACGGTCTGATGGTCTTCGCCGACGAGATCTACGACCAGATCCTGTACGACGACGAGGTCCACCACCACGCCGCCGTCCTCGCCCCCGACCTGGTCGTCCTCACCTTCTGCGGGCTCTCGAAGACCTACCGGGTGGCGGGGTTCCGGTCCGGCTGGCTGGTGGTGAGCGGCCCCCGGCAGCACGCGCGCAGCTACCTGGAGGGGCTGACCATGCTCGCCTCCATGCGGCTGTGCCCCAACGCCCCGGCCCAGTACGCCATCCAGGCCGCGCTCGGCGGACGCCAGTCCATCAAGGAGCTGACCGCCCCCGGCGGGCGCCTCCTCGAACAGCGCGACCGCGCCTGGGAGAAGCTGAACGAGATCCCCGGCGTGTCCTGTGTGAAGCCGAAGGGCGCGCTGTACGCGTTCCCGCGCATCGACCCCAAGGTGCACCCGATCCACGACGACGAGCGGTTCGTGCTCGACCTGCTGCTGCGGGAGAAGATCCAGGTCGTCCAGGGCACGGGCTTCAACTGGCCCCGCCCCGACCACTTCCGGATCCTGACCCTGCCGTACGCCGACGACCTGGACGCGGCGATCAGCCGGATCGGCCGCTTCCTGAGCGGGTACCGCCAGTAGGCGAGGTCCGGGGTCCGGGGGTCCGGGCGGGACGTTCGGAAACGGACGATCGGCGAGGTCCGGCGACGGGCGGTTGTGCGCGCCTGCGCCGCGGCCTCGGGCCGTCGGGAACGGTCGACGAACCGGTCGCGGCCACCTTCCGGATCCCCTGCTGGTTTGGTGCCGGTTCGCTGTCCTTCACGGCGTGTAGCCCTCCGCCCTGCCGGCCCCGTCGGTGGTCATTCCGTGTCCGGCGGCCATGTGGTGCGGTCGCGGAGGTGGTGGAACTCTGTCAGCTGGGAGGCGAGGACGTCGAAGTGGGGGAGCGGGGCCCACAGGCCGCGCTCGCCGATGACGTAGAGGCGGCGTTTGGCGCGGCTCGCGGCGACGTTGAGGAGGTGCGGGGTGCGGGCCGCCCAGTCGCGGGCGCCGGGGCGGCCGCCGCCGAGCACGAGGACGACGACATCGGCTTCCTTGCCCTGGGCCCGGTGGACGGTGGCGCAGCGCTCGTCGATCAGTTCGGACGTCCAGCCTTCACGGCCGCGACAGATCTTCTGGCATTCGGCGACGAGGGCCCGGAAGGGGGCGATGATGCGTACGCGCTCGATGTCGACGTCGTGCCGGTGCAAGTGGTCGAGGACGAACTCGAAGGCTCGGCGGTCACGGTCGCCCCACGGGGCCTCGGAGGGGCGGCCCGGGTCGTCGGTGTTGAGCCAGCGGCTGGGGAGCAGGCCGTCCCGTTCCGCATCAGGGAACGCCTTGGGTGCCGTGCCGTAGACCATGAGGCCGCCGTACGCGACCTCGTTGCTGACCGTGAACATCGGCTCTTCGCAGCGGCGGTGCACGCGCAGCGGCGAGCCCACCCAGACGTGCTCGTCCTCGGTGTCCGGGGCGGGCAGGTAGGTGCCATAGCGGTTGGTCCGGTCGGCGACGGCCTGGGCCGAGGTGGCCGAGGGCAGCCAGTGCTCGTTGACTCCGTAGGCGCGCAGCAGCCGGCGCTGCAGGGCCGTGGGCATGGTGACAACGGGTTCGAGCTGGAGCGGATCACCGACCAGAACGGCACGGCGGGCGCGCCACAGCGCGCCGGCGGCGGCCTGCGGGGTGGCCTGCCCGGCCTCGTCGACGAGGACCCAGCCGATCGACTCCCGGCCGAGGCGGGCGAACATGCTGCCGACGGAGGAGAAGGTGGTCGAAACGACGGGCACCAGGAGGAAGAGGGTCTGCCAGGCGCGCTCGACCTCCTCGTCGGGTACGGGCCCGTTGGTGCCGGCCATCAGTTCCATGAGGACCTGGAGGTTGCCGCGGACCTTCTTCGCGGCGCCGGCGACGAAGGCGCGGTGCAGGTCGAGGGCGCGCAGGAACAGGTCGCTGCGGGCGGTGGACCATGCCTCGTCGGACCAGGGCGAGCCGAGTTCCTGGTCGGCTTCGTCGAGGTGCGACCAGCCGAGCGGCAGCGACGGCAGCGTCAGGGCCGCCTCCCGCAGTTCGCGGTGGCGGCCGTCGAGTTCGGCCACGGCGGCCCGCAGGTCGCGGCGGGACGAGTCGGCGACCCACCGGGCGTGCCGAAGGGCGGCGGCTGCCGCGGCCTCCCGCGCGCTCGCGGCCCGTTCGTGGTCGAGGGCGGCGGTGAGGCCGGCGGCGGCCTCGTCGACGGCGGCGGCGGACCCGGTGTGCCGGCCGGCGGCCAGGGACTCGGCGCGCACGGCCGCGGCGACCTGCTCCACGGAGTCCTCGAGCGCGGCGCGCTGCTGGACGAGCAGGTGCGCGATCTCGGCCTGGGTGTGCTCCTGCTGTCGTTCGGCGGCCTGCCGCTCGGCCGAGCTCTGCAGCAGGCGGCGCAGCCCGCCGCGCAGGCCCCGCTCGACAGCCGGGGGCGTGTCGTGGCGGGCGGTGAGCGCGGTCACGTACTCACGGTGGTGCGCGGCCACTTCACGGGCGGCCGAGAGGTCCGCGCGGGCGGTGGCCAGCTCCTGGCGGGCCCGCGGTACGTGCTCGGAGGCCGTCCCGTGTCCGGCCTCGGCCATCGCCGTGGCCGTCCGGGCGGTGATGGTGGCGGCGGCAGCCCGGTCCAGGACCGTCGTGGCGGCGGCGGCCTGCTGGTCGGCCCGGGACACGGCGGCCTCCAGGTCCGCGATCCGCTGCCCGGCCGACGGGGACTCGACGGTCTCCAGGGCCCCGGCCAGCCGGGCGCGCCCGGCGCGCAGCCGCTCGACCTCGGCCTGGGCGCTGCGGAACGCCGTGACGGCATCGGTCCACGAGGGCACGGGTTGGGCGGGCCCGGCCATCGCAGCCGGGGCCTGGCCCGCAGGGACGACCGGGCGCCGGCCGGCGGTCGGGGGCTTGGGCGGAATCCAGTCGCGCAGGATGTTCTCCATGCCGCGCAGCGGTGGCAGTCCCGCGTCGGAGCGGGCCTCGGTCTCCTTCTCTGGCAGCTGGCCCCACCAGAACCGGTTTCCGAACTCCTTGCGGTTGGACTTGTTGCCGAGCACCGCCGCGACCAGACCCCAGGCCGGCCCGCCCAGGAGCGCGGAGGCGAGGTCGGAGAAGTGGTCGGGGCCGTCATGCCAGTGCTCGCCGAGCGCGCCCATGCCGGGCAGTTCGGCGGTGATGTTCTCCACGGCGCCGTTGTTGGAGGAGGCGACCACGATCTCGAACCCGGTCAGCCGCTGGTCGAGCCGCGACACGAACCGGGGATGCCTGCCCTGGCGGTCCCTGCCGTGCCACGCCGGACCGGTGAACGCCTTCCCGGGCCGGTCGAACGTGGCCAGCACCGCCGCCCGCTCGACGACCAGTGCGGCGACCAGGTCGCGCAGCATCGTGGTCTTGCCCGTGCCCGGCGGGCCGTTCACGGAGAACATCCCGCCCTCGGTTCCGGCCCGGTCGGCGAGCATGCGGTCGACCGCGAACTGTTGGCTCAGCGCGAGCGGGAACCGTGCCGGCGCAGGCCAGCGGCCGGCCGGAACAAGGTCCGGAGCCACCCCTTCCAGGACGACCTCGCGTTCCCCGCGCACATCCGTCCGCGCCCCCACGGCGACGGAGTCGAGCTCGGTCAGGTACGCCTCCAGCGCCGGGCCGATCCCTTTTCCGACGGCCGCGGACACCCGGGCCAGATCCGGCGGGAGAAGACTGTTGAGGAACGGCGCTGTGGCGGCGACCTTCGTCCGCGGGTCCCGCGGCCGGTGGACCAGCCTGCTGCGTACCCGGACCACCCTTGGCCGCAGGTGGTCCCGTACCCCGCACAGGTCGGCGATCTGGGCGGTCAGGGCGACCAGATCGGCGAACCCGAGCGCACGGGGACCGGCGTCGGCCCCGGACTCCGCCTCCGGCGGCGTGTTCGGACCGTCGGCCGACGCCCTCTCGGGAACGCCCTCGGTGCCGTCCGGCCGCCCGGATTCGGCCTGCTCCTCGGCGGGCCGGCGGGCCGCGACCCAGTCCGCGGCACGGCGAACCAGGGGTTCCGCCGCGCCCTGCAGGGCGGCGCCGGCGACCTCGCCGAACAGGGCCCCGACCGCGCCGACGGCCGCGCCGCCCAGGATTTGGGCGAGCAGCCGCTGCCAGCTCCCCCCGCCGGCCGGCGTTCCCGCCACACCCCCTGAGTCGGGCCACGGCTCGTACGTCGTTCCGGCGGCCGTGGTGGTGGGGCCGTATGGGATCGTGGTGGCCGTGAGCTCGTCGATCGCAGTGCCGAACGCTTCGTTGAGTTCCTCGAAGCCGTCCAGCCACCCCGCTGCGGACGGCCCCGGATCGAACAGACGCCCCGTCGCCCAGCCGCATGCGGAGATCACGGACGTGTCCTCGAGCGGTCGGCCCCCGTCGTCCAGGACCAGTGCGAACATCGCGCTCTGGCCCGACAGCACCAGCTCGCTCTGCGGCACGCCGGGATCGGGATCGGTCCCCGCGGGCAGTACCGCGATCATCGCCTGGCGGAGCAGCTCCAGGTCGAAGACACCGCAGTAGACCTCGTGCCGCCACATCCGGCCGTACGGTGCCCGCCGTGCCCCCGTCTCGGGATGGTCCGGCGCCCACGGTAGGCGTGGCGGTGTCTGGCCCGGCTCCGGGGTGAGGTCGATGACGTACTCGTCCCTCGGCCCGGAGCGGGCGGCGGGGCGTCGGCGGGGTAGTGCCGGGATGGTCGGCGGGCTGAACAGCTCGATCGCACGCCAGCACTCCAGCAGAGCCTCCCGCCGACGGTCCTGCGCGTGTCCGCTCCGCACCCACTGCCCCCGTGTCGCACACGCGGCATCATGCCGCTCCCCTGAAGATCAGCTGTACAGCCGAATCTACCGGACCGTCAGCAGTCCGGGTCCCGGTCAGAGGATCCTCGGGTGCTGGAACGCCCAGCCACAAACGCCCAGCCACACAGGGCCGGTTCGGCTACTCCGCCCCATGCTGGAGCGCGCCCGCGAGAGCGCCCGCGTCGAGGGCGCCGCCAACGCATCCTTCACCCAGGGCGACGCCCAGAGCCATCCCTTCGCACCGGACACCTTCGACGTGGCGATCGGCCCCACGGTGCGGCTTGGCGCCAGTGGGCGCGCTCGAACTCCGTTGTGGGCCGTACGCCTTGCCGGTTCGGTACGCCCTACCGGCTTCGCCCGGCAGTGGTAGATCTTGCGGGCGGCGGCGGCGGCGGCGGCGACGGGGGCGGGCATGGACTGGCAGAACGATTCGGCTGCTGGGGTGCGCGGCGTGTGGCGTATGGGTTTGCGCCCCTGGGCACTCAGGGAGCCGGGGAGTCGGTCGCGCGGGCGATGCCGTCGAGGCGGCCGTCGATCCACGCGTGCCGCGCCGCGTCGCGCGCGGCCGGGGGTGCGCCGGGGTGTCGGTTACGGGTGCGGACGTTCTCCACGACCGCCCAGCCCTTGCCGCCGTCGAGGGTCCTGAACTCGACCAGGTGGTGGTCGAGGTGTCCAGTGATCATCACTGCCATGAGGGACAGGTACTCTCCCCGGAGGTCGGGGGTGAGCTCGCCGCCCTGCGGCCCTCCGAGGAGGACCTGTTGTTCCTCGGCCAGGAGCGTGCAAGTGGTCTGGACGGCCCGGACGAGTGCCTCGAACTGCTCCCCGCCCAACCGCGTCCGTAAGAACTCCAGATGGGAGCCGAGGACGTCGTCCGCCTCGAGGCCACCTCCCGACCCGCCGGGATCCACCTGCGCTCCAGGCCCTCCAGGGTCCGGCGGATGGTTCTCGGTCACGCTTCCGCCCTTCCCCCAATGGCCGTTGCCCTGCGCAGTGTAGGCAGAGGCCCGCGCTCCGACGGCGCTCTTCAGCCACCCGGCCAGCCCCGGCTGCCTTCTCTGCGGCGCCCCTGGCCCCAGGCGCCCCGCACCCAATCGACTATGCCAATTGCACATTCAAAATGAATGCGATTTCGGCAATTCCGGGATGGATTACCCGCGTTCACTCTCCCAACGTTGACAGCGTGCTGCGTCTTGAGGGTAAATGAGTTCACAGGTGGCCTGATGTGGTCGCAGGTAGGCTGGATCAGGCCACTCCGTGACCGGTTCATTCCGCCCGTCACCTGGTGTGGCCGTGGCGATGTCGCAGTAGAGGGGTGTTTGGGTCGCGGGTGTACAGCGTGGTCGTGTAGTGAGCGGGTATTGACGAATCCGATTCTTCCGTGGGGGATCAATGGCCCAGCTCAGTTCCTTCTCCGTCCCCGATTTCCACCTTCCGTTCGGAAACTCCAAGCATCCCGGGGCCGCCCGGGCGAACGCCGAGGCGACCTCGTGGGTGTTGCAACACGAGCTCGTGACCGCCGCGGCCGAGGAGTTCTCGGGCATCGGCGTGGGCCACCTGGCCGGCCGGGTGAGCGGTGACGTCCCCTACGAGCGGGTCCTCCTGCTCGCCGAGTGGATGGCCTGGTCGTTCGTCCTGGACGATCAGCACGACCACCTCATCAGAGCGGGAGAGGTCGCTGCCTGGCGGCCCGTCACCGATGCGATCACCGGCTATCTGCGAACGGGGCGGATCGAGAGGTCGGCAGCGGGCCGAAATCCGTTGGTGACGGGATTCGTCGACCTGTGCGACCGGATCCTGGCCGGCATGTCCGAGGGGACCGCGGCCCGGTACCGCACCCATGTCCCCCTCATGCTCCGCTCCTTGGACCAGGAGGCGGGCAACCGCGCCACCGCGCGACGCCCGGGGGTCCAGGAGTACGCCCTCATGCGCCGCCACAGCTCCCAGATCCTTCCGATGATGGACATGGTGGAGGCCGGGCTGGGGATCGACCTCCCGCAGAACGTCCACGACCTCCCCGAGTTCCAAGCTCTCGCCGCGAGCGTGCTCGACGTCATCTCATGGGGCAACGACGTGTTCTCCCTGCCGAAGGAGCACGCCTGTGGGGACACCAACAACCTCGTCTCCCTCATCTCCTTCTGGGAGAGGTGCTCCCTCTCCGACGCCGTCCAGGCGGTCGAAGGGCGCATTCAGGAGCGCATCGAGCAGTACCTGACCGAAGAGCAACGTCTGATTCAGGCCGTCCATGCGCTCCCCGGGACGGAACCGTCGCTGGTCGACGCGGTCACCCGCTGCGTGCGCAGTTACGAGGACTGGATGATCGGCGCCGATCTGTGGCAGCGTTACGAGTGCACGCGGTACAGCGACGAACGGTTCGCGGCCGGACTGGAGTCTGCGTACACCCGCCCGGATCTCATATCCGCGGCGTGACGGAAAGTCAGTCCATGGCATCTGAAGCGCATTCCGGTCCCGAGGTCCATGCTCCGGTCGCCCCAGGACGGCTGCCGCTCCTGGGCCACGCACTGCAACTGTGGCGCCGGCCGATCGCGTTCCTGGAGTCGCTCCGGGAACACGGCGACATCGTACGGCTCGACATCGGGACCTGGCCCGTCCACGTGCTGACGAGCCCGGAGCACGTCCACTCCGTACTGGTCCAGCAGGCACAGCAGTTCGGCCGGGGAAGGATCTTCGACAGGCTCCGCCCGGTGTTCGGCAACGGGATCGTGACCACCGACGGCGACTTTCATCGCAAGCAGCGCCGGATGATGCAGCCCGCCTTCCACCGCAACCACATCGCCGAGTACGCCGAGGTGATGTGCCGGCAGGCGGAGGTGATGTCCGCGTCGTGGACGGCAGGCCGTGAGATCTCCATGGTCACGGAGGCGCGCGGGTACGCGATGTCCTCGGTCGCCGAGATGATCTTCTCGGGGGACCTGAGCCGGCCCGCCGTCGACGAGGTGCACCGCTCGCTGCCCATCGTCCTGGAGGGCATGCTCGTGCGGGCGGTCATGCCCAAGTCACTGGACCGGCTGCCCATTCCGTACAACCGGCGGTTCGACGGCGCAGCCGCCCGGCTGCGCCGGATCATCGACGAGGTGATCGAGCAGTACCGCGCCGAGAAGCCGGCCGAGCGGGGCGACCGCCAAGACCTGCTCTCCTTGCTGCTGGCGGGCGTGGACTCCGAGACGGGCTCGACGATGGATGCCGAGCAGGTGCGGGACGAGGTCATCGCCATCATGCTCGCCGGCACCGAGACCTCTGCGACCACCCTGTCCTGGATCTTCCACGAGATCGGCCGGCACCCCGAGGTGGAGGCGCGCGTCCACGCCGAAGTCGACTCGGTGGTGGGGTCCCGGCCCGTGCGTCCCGAAGACATACCCGCGCTGACCTACACGCACGACGTCTTCCAGGAAGCCCTGCGCCTGCATTCCCCCTTGCTCTTCACCCGCAGGGCCCTGGCCCCCCTCACCCTCGGCGGAATCTCGATCCCGGCCGGCGCGGAACTGGCCTACAGCCCGTACGCGTTGCACCGGGACCCCGTGCTCTTCCCCGACCCCGGCGTCTTCGACCCGGACCGCTGGCAGAAGGGGGCGAAGGAGCGGTCCCGTACTCACAGTTACGTCCCGTTCGGGGCCGGCCAGCACAAGTGCATCGGCGATTCCTTCGCCGTGGCGGAGATCCTGACCGCGGTGGCAACCGTCGCCCGGCGATGGCACCTGAAGCCCGCCCCGGGCATCACCGTGCGCGAACTTCCCGCAGGGATCCCGCAGCCCAGCGAACTGCCGATGATTCCCGTGGCGCGAAAGGTACAGCACTCTTCTCATACGAGTGATGAGATACCGCAATAGTGTGCTGAAACAGCATCAACTTCTCCTCCGGCCCGTACACTCTGCCGCACGTGCTGGAGGGGGCAAAGAATGTCGCAGGTCACGGAACCGAGAAGCTGGAACACTCAGCCCCTGCTGGAACGGGAGGCGGAAGTCCTCGCGATCCGACGCGCGGTGGACGTGCTCTGCGGCATCTCGGGCAGTGGTTCGGCCAACCGCAGCGGGGGTGTCCTGACCTTCGCCGGATCGGCCGGCATAGGCAAGACCACCCTGCTGAACGAGGCCCGCCGCCACGCCGCCGACCGCTCCTGCACTGTGCTCTTCGCACGCGGCGGCGAGCAGGAGCGGCAGGTTCCGTTCCACGTGATGCGCCAGCTCATCCAGCCGGCCCTCGCCGCCATGAGCGAGGACGAACGGCGCGACGCGCTCGGCAACTGGTACGGCATCATCGCCCCCGCGCTCGGGCTGACCGCCGCCCCGAAGGGTCCGACGGGGCCCGACCCGCAGGGCGTGCGCGACGGACTCGACTGGGTGGTCACGCATCTGGCGGTACGCAACGCCCCCGTCGTGCTGATCGTCGACGACGCGCACTGGGCGGACGCGGAGTCCCTGAGCTGGCTCACCTCCTTCGCGGCGCGCGCCGGGGAACTGGCCATGCTGATCATGGTGGCCTGCCGGCCCGACGAGATCCCCGCCGACGCCGGTGCGCTTCGCGCCCTCATGGGACGCCAGGGGACGCGCCCGCACGAGCTGGCTCCCCTGACCACGAGCGCCGTCGCGCGCGTCGTGCGCGACGCCCTCGGTGAGAACGCGGACAACGTGTTCTGCCGCGAGTGCTGGGCGATCACCGGCGGAAACCCCTTCGAGGTGGTCGAGCTGGTCATGAAGGGCCGCGACCGGGGGTTGAAGCCGTACCAGGGCAACATCCCCCAACTGCGCGACCTGGCTTCCGCGGTCAAGGGCAGCGGCCTGATCGACCGGCTCGAACAGCTCGGCCCGTCCACCGTCCGGCTCGCGTGGGCCGCCGCCGTCCTCGGCACCGCGGTCCCCCTCGGCATCGTCGGTGGCGTGGCCGCGCTCGGTGAGGCGCAGGCCGCCGAGGCCATCGACCGGCTGCGGGCCGCACGCATCCTGACCGTCCTCACGGGCGTACGGCGCAAGGAAGTCGTGGAGTTCTTCCACCCGCTCATCGCCACCGCCGTGTACCGCTCGATTCCGCCCGGTGTACGCGTAGGCATGCACGGGATGGCCGCCCAGGCCGTGATCGACGACGGGCAGGGTTCCGCGGCCGCCGCCCGCCACCTGCTGGAGATGCACCCCGAGGGCGACCCGTGGGTCGTGCAGCAGCTGCGCCAGGCCGCGCGCGAGAGCTTCTCCGCGGGCGCTCCTGATGCCGCGCGCCGCTACCTGGCACGTGCCCTGCGCGAGCCCCCGGAGGTGGAGGACCGCGCCGAGGTCCTGTTCGAACTCGGATCCGCCAACCTCCTGCACGATCCCGCGACGACGATCAACCAGCTCAGGGCCGCGCTGGAGGAGCCCAAGACCGACCAGGCCCTGCGCGAGGCGATCACGTACCGGCTCGCCCAGGCGCTCGGCCACACGGGTCAGCTGGGTCTGGCGGCAGGGCTCCTCGCGGACGAGGCCCGGCGTGCCACGAGCTCCCGTACGCGGCTGCGCATGCAGGCTGAGCAGTTCAAATGGAACGCTGTCCGGTTCGACGAGGAGAACTCGCCCGCCCGCTCCCGGCTCCTCGCCCAGTTCGCCAAGCGGCTCACCGGTCGGGGTCTGCCCGAGCGGCACATCCTCGGTCTGCGGGCCTGGGACGCCGCGATGCGCGGCGAGTCCGCCTCCACCGCCCTGGAGTACGCGGAACAGGCGCTTGACGGGGGCATGAGCTGGACCGACCAGGACTTCGGCTTCGAGGTGCCCGCCGTCCTCGCGGTCACGCTCATGTACTGCGACCAGCCCGGCCGGGCCGAGGACCTCTTCAACACCGCGATCGTCGAGTTCGAGGGGAAGGGCTGGCGCGGCGCGCACCTGTCGTTCGTCTACACCCTGCTCGGCTACGTCCGCTACCGGCGCGGGCAGCTCGCCGAGGCCGAGGACTTCGTACGCAACGGCCTGCAGATCGCCGACCGCGTCGGGACCGGGATCCCGGCGCAGTGGTACGCGATCGGTACCCTCATCGAGACCCTGCTCGCCCGGGGGAACACCGCCGAGGCCCAGCGCATCGCCAAGGCCTACAAGCTGGCGGACGGCTTCCCCCAGGCCGTGGTCTATCCCGATCCGCAGGCCGTGTGGGGCAAACTGCTCCTGGCCCAGGGCAGGATCGAGGAGGCGGAGCACCACCTCACCGCAGCCGGCCGGCGCCTGGATCTGCGCGGAACGCGCAATCCCTCGTGGAGCCCCTGGCAGCTGGACCTGGCGCTCGCGCAGGCAACGCACGCGCCCGAGCAGGCACAGGCCACGGCGGCCGAAGCGGTCGCACGGGCCCGCGCGTTCGGGACGTCCAGCGTGATCGGACACGCCCTGCGCGTCGCGGCCGCGGCCACGGACCCGTCCCATGCGGTGGGCCTGCTGCAGGAGGCGGTGGAGCACCTCGAACAGTCTCCGGCCGCCTGCGAACTCGCGCACGCGCTCATCGACCACGGCATGGCCCTGCACGCCATCGGCGACCCGCACCAGGCGGCACAACAGACCTACCGGGGCATGGAGTTGGCTGCCGACTGCGGCGCCGACGGGCTCGTGAGCCGGGCCAGGGCCCAGCTGGCCTCGGCAGGTCTGCGGCCTCGCCGTCTGCACACCTCCGAGCAGGACACCTTGACCGTCGCCGAGCTCACGGCTGCCCGCCAAGCCTCGGCGGGGATGGACAACAGGGCGATCGCCGCGGCGATGCACACCAACGCCCAAGCGGTGTCCGAGCTGTTGTCCGCGGTCTTCACGAAACTGGGCACCGGCCGGCTCGGACTGCACCGGGCGCTCGGAGCCTGATCGCCCGGCCGGCCCGGAGGAGAACCCGGGCCGGCGCCGGTGTCCCCGGCGCGGACCGACGGCCGTCTGCACGTGAATCCCGTGATCACCGCCTGGCACAACGGGGTGCTCGACGGGGTCAACACTGCTGGCGCTGGGGGCTGTTCGTGAGTCGATTCCTCGCGGGCGGGCCCTGGAGGTGGCGCTTGACTTCGCGCTGCCGTGGTCCGATGCCTTGCAGGGATGTCAGCCGACAGGGGCGGGTTTGCGGGGGTCGGTCGGGCGCGGGACGAAGACCGGGGAGTCCGACTGGTAGAAGAGGTCGATGTCGGCCTCCTCGCCGCCGACGATCAGGGTGTCCCATGCGCCGCTCTCCCGCAGGGTGCGGAGGGTGGCCGGGGCGATCGAGGCGAGGTGGGAGCGGAGTTCCCCGTCGCCGGGTAGGCCGGGCATCCGGGGCGCCAGCCGTTCGCGGATTCCGGCCATCCGGTCCAGGAGCGCGTCCAGGTCGTTCCCTTCCCCGGCGCCGCCGGTACCGGGGAAGGCGACCGCACTCCCTCCGGCCTCGGTGCTGCGCGCGATGATGTCCTTGATGGCGCGGGTGACGCCCTGTTCGTCGGTGGTCACCATGGCGTTCCAAGCCCGGCTCTTGTGCCGGTACTGGAGCATGGACATCGCCGCCTCGTGGCGGATGAAGTCGGCGTCCCGCAGCGGCTTGCCCCGCCAGGCGCGGCTGAGTGAGCGGGCCAGCGAAGTGGCCGAGGCCAGACCGCTGTTGAGGCCGCGCCCGGGCCAGAAGTGAATGGCGTTGGCCGCGTCGCCCAGGAGGAAGCCATAGGTGCCGGGAGAGGTCGCGGTGGGTTGGTGCAGCTGGGCGGTGAACCGTGGGCGCTGCACCATGTCCAGGCGGAAAGAGGTGATCGCGGACAGGTCCTCCTCGGCCACCCCGAACAGGCTGAGTCCCTGCCGGATCTCCTTCCACAGGGGGGAGCCGCGCAGCAGGGCGGGCAGGAAGAGGGTGCCGTGGGTGGGGCAGCGGAACTCGTTGTCCTCCTCCTGCCGGCTCATCAGGCAGGGCCGGGCGGCGATGCACTCCTCGAAGACCTGGCGGACCGGGTCGATGCCGATGACGTTCTTGGTCTCCTCCCGGGTGAGTCGCATGTTCAGGAAGCCCTCGCCGCGCAGAGAGTTGAGCAGGAACCGGTTCTGCGACACGGTGAGCAGCACGCTCATCGGGTCCGGCAGCGTCGACTTGACGCGCAGCCCCAGCACGATGTCCTGGAGGTGCTCGCCGTCGAGGGAATAGATCGAGGCGTCGGCCGAGCCGAAGCGGTCGGCGTAGTGCTCCCGGGTGCGGGAACGGCCGCCCTCGGCGACCACAAGGACGTGTTCCTGGGTGATCCGGTTCTGCTTCTCCGTCGCGTCGAAACGCTCGGGGACCAGGCGGATGGACGGCCTCCGGTTGGCCAAGTCCAGTAGCTGGTCCTCGATGTGGGCGATCCGGATGTTGCGGGGCGGGCGGCCGTCGACCGAGTCGGGGCCCACGGGCCACATCTCGGAGTAGGCGCCACCGTCGTCGAAGAGGGCGGTGAGCACCTCCTCGGACAGGGCGAGGTACTGCCGGCTCTGGACGGTCACCACCTGCTGGCGGCGGAAGTTCCCCTGGGTCTCGTCCTTCCAGACGACCGAGGAGCCCTTCCTGGTCCAGCGCCCGTCGTAGACGGTGATGGCGGTCCGCCCGGGCAGCATCTCGTCGAGCGCCAAGGCGAAGGCGAGGCCCACCGGGCCGCCGCCGGTGACGGTGACCCGCAGGGTGCCGGGGTCCGCAGCGCTCGGCCGGGGCACGTCCAGGAGGGAGAGGTCCATGACCGTCTCCATCACGTCCGAGGCCTCATAGAGGAACGTTTCATCGCCGATCCGGATGCAGTCGTTCGGACGCAGTACATGCCGTGTGACGCGCTGGTCGTTGACGAATGTGCCGTTGCGGCTGTCCCGGTCGTAGAGGACGAAACCGGCGTCCTCGTTAAGGATCTCGGCGTGCAACCGCGAGGCACTGGGGCTGACGATCACGATGCCGTTGTCGCTCTTGCGCCCGAAACTGAGGGGCTCGCTGCCCAGGACCACGCTCTGCCCGGTGAAGGGACCAGTGCTTCCAACGATGACCGAAGGCACGCCACGCTCCTTGAAAAAGACTCCTGCTGACTCCTCGTACGACGCAACACGCGATGGCGAACGTGCTCGGTTCAATCATTCTCGAAAAATCTCGACCACCCCGTTGAACTGGAAGTCCCGGTCCGTACGTGATGTCAGCGTCGGTAGGCGATCAGAGGAGAACCGCCCCCATGCACAACGAGGAATCCGAGACCGTGACGGAGAGCACGCTCGCTGCCACCACAACGGGCACGACCGCGGCCGCCACCGCGGCCGGACCGGCCGCCCCGGGCGGGGAACGCCTGGTCGCCGGCCGCTACCGGCTGCTGTCCCGGCTCGGCGAGGGCGGTATGGGCACCGTGTGGCGAGCCCGCGACGAGACGCTGCACCGCGAGGTCGCCGTCAAGGAGGTCCGGGCCCCGGCCCACCTGCGTGCCGGCGACATCGAGCGGATGTACAGCCGGTTGGAACGTGAGGCGTGGGCGGCCGCCCGGATACCCGACCGCAATGTGGTGACGGTCCACGACGTGGTCATGGAGGACGACCGGCCCTGGATCGTCATGGAGCTGATCCGCGGGCAGTCGCTGGCCGATCTGCTGCGCGCCGAGGGGCCGCTCACACCACGCCACGCCGCACACATCGGCGCTGAGGTGCTGTGCGCGCTGCGCGCCGCGCACGCCGTCGGGGTGGAGCACCGCGATGTGAAGCCGGCGAACGTGCTGCTCGCCGAGGACGGGCGGGTGGTGCTCAGCGACTTCGGCATTGCAATGGTCGAGGGCAGCACCGCGCTGACCATGACCGGCGAGGTGGTCGGCTCGCCCGAGTACCTGCCGCCGGAGCGGGCGCTGGGCCGCCCCTCGGGCCCCGAGTCGGACCTGTGGTCCCTTGGCGTGATGCTGTACGCGGCGGTGGAGGGGATCTCGCCGTTCCGGCAGGACTCCGCGCTGAGCACCCTGCGGGCCGTCGTGGACGAGGAACCGCCGGAGGCGACCCGGGCCGGTCCGCTCGCCCCGGTCATCGCGGGGCTGCTCCGCAAGGAACCGGGTGAGCGGACCCCCGCCGAGGAAGCCGCCGCGGCCCTGCGTGGTATCGCCCACGAACCGGACGCCACCACGACCGCCGCCCGCGTCCTGTCGGCCCCGGCGGAACGCGCTTTGGCCACTGGAGCAACAGCCACTGGAGCAACAGCCACGGCAGCAACAGCCACGGCAGCGGCGGTCGCGGCGACAGCTGCGGCTGCGGCAACGGTCCCCAGCGCGATGGCGCCCACCACCGCGGAGCCCGTCGCTGCCGCACCCACCTCGCCCGCCCCGCCCGCGCACCCGACAGCCGAGGTGCCGGCCGCCCCGCCCGGCAAGCGACGCCGTACGGCTGCCTTCGTCTCGGCAGGCGTGGCCGCATGCGTACTGATCGCCACCGGGCTGGTCTACGCCCTCAGCGGCAACGACGAGGGTCCCGACACCGGTTCGGGCGGCGTACGGATGTCGGTGGCGGGCGCGAACACCACCTACACCGGCAGCTGCCCGACCCCCGAGAGCCGGGCCCCGGCCTTCACCGCGACCTTCACCGCCTCCGAGCCCACCCTGATCTCCTACCGCTGGGTTTCCGGTGACGGCTCGGTGGTGGATCCGCACTGGCGCACGATGTCCATCGGGGACAAGGCCGACCCCACCGGGCACGACACCGTGCGCCTGACGACCTACGCGAAGGCCGGCACCCTGACCACCGGAATGGCCGTGGAACTCCAGAGCCCCACCCGTACCACCTCCAACCCGGTCCCCTTCTCCATCACCTGCACCGGCTGATCGCGGATGCGGCATCGCGGGCGTCGCCGATGTCCCCGCGGCCTCCGGAGCCGGGTCGGCGTGGAGGCGCTTGCGAACTCCGTGTCCTCACGGGGGCGGGGAGCCCGCTCGGTCATGGCCGCATGAGCCGGCTGGTGGCACCGGGAAAGAGGCTCGATTCCTGGACTGCTCGCGGGCGTGGACGCGGGCGCGGGCGCGGGCGTGGGCGTGGACGCGGACGGGCGAAGTGCGCGTCAGCTGACCCGAAGGCCGACCGCCAGTGTCAGTTCAAGGACGCGGTGTGGCGATGCGAGATCCGGAAACAGTTCCCGCAGCTGCGACATCCGGTAGCGGACTGTCTGGGGATGGACGAACAGCGCCGCCGCCACCTCGTCCCGCCTGCCCTGGTGCAGCAGCCACGCCCGCAGCGTCTCCTCCAGCCGCCGTGCGGTCGCGGCGGGCAAGGTCCGCAACGGGGCGAGGGCTCGGGCGCGCAGGTCTGCGAACGCGTCCGCGTCAGCGCTCAGCACCAGCTCGGGCAGGTGGTCCTCGGTGTCGCGAATGTCGGGGGAGAGGGAGCGCGCGCGTGCGGCTCGTGCGTACGAGTCGGACGCACGAGTCCATGGCCGGGCCGGGCCGACCACGGCGGTGCGGTCGGTCAGCTGCCGCAGGAGATGTGATCGGTCGGCATCGGGGACGAGCAGCACACCGGTGTCGTCCGGCAGATCGTCGAGGACGAGGGTGCTCGGGTCGAGCGCGCGGTAGGCGGGCCGGGCCTGGGCGGCGGGCAGCAGGACCGCGGTCAGCGAAACCGGAGGCTGCCACCCGGCCCGTTGAACAGAGGCGAGCAGCACGTCCGGGCTCGCGTCGGCGAGGAGATCGCGGGCCAGGTGTTCCAGGTGGCGCTCGTGGGCCCTGCCCCGGGCGGCCAGTTCGTCGGCGTGGCCCGCGGCGCTCGCGGCGGAGAGCTCGTCGATGTAGGCGAAGGTCAGCTCGGCGAACTTGGCGACCTCGGCGGCGGGCAGACCGGCGGGTACGGCACCGGCTGCCAGGCATCGCCAGGCCACGCGGGCGCCGACGCGGTAGGCGCTGAGCAGGGCGTCCATCGAACGGCCGTCGCGCACCTCGCCGCGGCCCAGCTCATACGCCGCGTCGCCGCCGTCGCCGCCCGTCGCGTTTCCGCTCGCGAGGTCCAGGTAGTGCGCCAAGGCGGTGCGGACGGAACGGCGGATGGTGCCGCCCATGCGGCCCGAAAGGGCGTTGGCGTAGGACGGGACCTCGTCGATGATCGCCTCGACGACCTCGTCGGCGGTGGTCTTCAGCGCGGCCCGAAGTGCTGTGACCGTCGTCTCATCCAAGGCCAGTTCGGTGGCCCTACGGATTGCATGGCTCATGTTTTTGTTCCCTGTGAACAATTCAGCCGACCAGATTTACGTCCTTGGGACAGGACTTTACGCCCTGAGGCACATCAAGCTGGAGCCATGACGAGTACAGCCCTCCGCAGCAGGGCGTGGAAACTGCTGGAGATGGTCACGACGCCGCTGCTGCCGTCGGACTACCTCGACCTGGTCAGCCCGCTGCGTGCGGGCGCCGACCTGCGTGGGCGCATCGAGGCCGTGCACCCCGAGACGGGGGACGCCGCGACCATCGTGATCAGGCCGGGACGGGGCTGGCGCGGCCACACCGCCGGTCAGTACGTCCGGATCGGGGTCGACGTCGACGGGGTGCGCCTGTGGCGTGCCTACTCCATCACCTCGCCGACGAACCGCCAGGACGGCCGCGTCACGATCACCGTGAAGGCGATCCCGGACGGCAAGGTCAGCAACCACCTGGTCCGCAGGGCGAAACCGGGCACGCTGATCCAGCTCGACCAGCCGACCGGTGACTTCGTGCTGCCGCAGGCCAAGCCCGCCAAGGTGCTGTACCTGACGGCCGGCAGCGGCATCACGCCCGTGATGGGCATGCTGCGCGACACCGAGTTCGACGACGTCGTCATGGTCCACTGCGCGCCACGGCCGCAGGACGTGATCTTCCGCAACGAACTGCACGACCTGGTCGCGGACAAGAAGCTGCGGCTCACCGAGGTGCACACCGACACGGACGGCATGCTCGACATCGCCCGCCTCGGCGAACTCGTGCCCGACTGGGCCGAGCGCGAGACCTGGGCCTGCGGACCCGCGGGCCTGCTCGACGCCGCCGAAGAGCACTGGGCCGCGCACGGCGTACAAGAACGCCTGCACACCGAACGCTTCCGCCCCGGCATCGTCGTCGCCGGCGACGGCGGCGAGGTCACGTTCAGCGTCACGGGCAAGACCGTCGACGCGGACGGCGCCACGCCGTTGCTGGACGTCGGCGAGGAGGCCGGCGTGCTCATGCCCTCCGGGTGTCGCATGGGCATCTGCTTCGGCTGCGTCACGCCGCTCAAGGCGGGCGCAGTCCGCGACCTGCGCACCGGCGAGATCACCGAGGCCGAGCCGGGCGTCCTCATCCAGACCTGTGTGTCCGCCGCGGCGGGCCCCTGCGACATCGAACGGTAGGAGCACCTTGACCGCCATCGACCCCACCGCCCATCTGACCGCTGAGCAGATCGAGGAGCTTGGCCGCGAGCTGGACGCGATCCGCGACGAGGTGATCGCCGACCGCGGCGAGAAGGACGCCGCCTACATCCGTAAGGTCATCTCGGCGCAGCGCAAGCTCGAGCTGGTCAGCAGGGGCGTGCTGCTGTTCTCGATCTTCCCGCCCGCGTGGCTGATCGGCACCGCCGGTCTGTCCGTGGCGAAGATCATGGACAACATGGAGATCGGCCACAACATCCTGCACGGCCAGTGGGACTGGATGCGGGACCCGAAGATCCACTCCACCACCTGGGAGTGGGATCACGTCTCGCCGTCCGAGCAGTGGAAGCACTCGCACAACGAGCTGCACCACACGTACACCAACGTGATCGGCAAGGACAACGACCTCGGCTACGGGATCATGCGCGTCGACGAGGACCAGAGGTGGCACCCGTTCCACCTCGGCCAGCCGCTGTGGAACTTCCTCAACGCCTGCTTCTTCGAGTACGGCATCGCGGCGTACGACCTGGAGCTCGGCAAGAACCTCACCAAGCGCCGCCGCAAGAACCCGGAGTTCCGCGCGCGGGCCAAGGCCGTGGGCCGCAAGATCCGCAAGCAGGTGCTCAAGGACTACGTGATCCACCCGCTGCTGTCGGGCCCGTCGTTCCTCCCCACGCTCGCCGCCACGTTCACCGCGAACCTGGTCCGCAACATCTGGACCCACTCGGTGATCATGTGCGGGCACTTCCCCGAGGGCGTGCAGGTCTTCGAGCGGCGGTCGATCAAGGGCGAGACGCGCGGCCAGTGGTACCTGCGCCAGATGATGGGCTCGGCGAACATCAGCGGCAGCAGGGCCATGCACTTCATGACCGGCAACCTGTCGCACCAGATCGAGCACCACCTGTTCCCGGACCTGCCGAGCAACCGCTACGCCGAGGTCGCGGTGAAGGTGCGCGCGCTGTTCGAAAAGTACGAGCTGGAGTACGTCACCGGCCCGCTGCCCAAGCAGGTGTTCTCCGCATGGCACAAGGTCTTCCGGCTCTCGCTGCCGAACAAGAAGCCCAAGGTCAAGGCGCCGGACCGTGAGCGGGAGCTCGTCGCGGCCTGATTCCCGGTACTGGTTCGGATCCTTCGGCCGTCCCGGCGGGGCCCCGCCGGATTCGGTGACAGGCTGACAACGCTCGTGACGTGTCGGCGTGCAGGATATTTCGGCGGGTGCTCGGCAACCTTTCGGGTTCCGGCGGCAACTGATGGGTGAACAGCGCACCTCACTCCAAGGAGCCACCGCCCATGTCTGCTTCCCCCCACCGCCGCCCCACTGGACGTCGAAGGCTTGCCCTGGTCGCAGTGGGCGCCCTGGTCGCCGCCGGTCTCGGCGCTGTGCCGCTGGTCGTGAGGCCGATGCCGTGGCGCCCGCCGACCTCGCCCACGGCGTGCTGCCAGCCCAGGACGGCTGGGCCGCGAGCGGCTCGGGCACCACGGGCGGCCGGGCCGCGGACGCGGCCCGCGTCTTCACCGTCTCCACCCGCGCCGAGCTGGCGAAAGCCCTGGCCGCAGGCCCGGCCGCCGCCCCGCGGATCGTCCGGGTCAAGGGCCTGATCGACGCGAACGCCGACGACAGCGGGAAGCGGCAAAGCTGCGCGGACTACGCCGCGGGCACCGGCTACTCGCTCGACTCCTACCTCAAGGCCTACGATCCCGCGGTCTGGGGCCGTGCCAAACTGCCGTCCGGCGCCCAGGAGGACGCCCGCAGGGCGGCTCAGGCCAGGCAGGCCGCCCGCATGGTCTTCACGGTGCCGGCGCACACGACCGTCATCGGTGTACCCGGCAGTGGAGCGGGCATCACCGGCGGCAGCCTGGTGGTGAAGAACGCCGACAACGTGATCATCCGCAACCTGTCGCTCACCGACGTCCGGGACTGCTTCCCGCAGTGGGATCCGACCGACGGTTCCGCCGGCAACTGGAACTCCGCCTACGACGCCGTCAGCCTGCGCGGCGCCACCCATGTCTGGGTCGACCACAACAGCTTCTCCGACCTCCCGCACCCGGACTCCGCCGAGCCGGTCCGCTTCGGCCGCCACTACCAGGTCCACGACGGCGCCCTGGACATCACCAACGCCTCCGACCTGGTCACCGTCGGGTACAACATATTCGGCAACCACGACAAGACGATGCTGATCGGCAGCAGCGACCAGGACACCAAACTTCGGGTGACGCTCCACCACAACGTCTTCCAAGGGGTGGTCCAGCGCGCCCCGCTCGCACGGGTGGGCCGGATCCACCTGTACGACAACTACTACGACACCACGGCCTCGGAGGGCTACAGGCACAGCTACAGCATCAACTCTCGTGCCGGTGCCCAGGTCGTCGCGCAGAACAACCACTGGAAGCTCTCCTCCGACCGGAAGGCCTCCCAACTGCTCAGTGGGGACGGCACCGGAGCCGTCGCGGGCAGCGGCAACCTCGTCGGCGGCGTCCCCGTCGACCTGGTCGCCGCCTACAACGCGGCCAACCCCGGGAAGAGGATCAAGACCACCGTCGGCTGGAAGCCCACCCTCACCGCCGGGCTGGAACCCGCCGCCGGACTGCCGAAGAAGCTCGCGGCGCAGGCGGGCGCGGGGGTCCTCACCGAGGCCGGAGGCCAGGGGGCGCACCCCGTCCGGTCCTGCCCCGTCCGCTCCTGCCCCGTCACGTCCCGCCGGCGCCCGTACGCTGACGGTCGCCGCCGACGGCTCCGCCGCCCACCGTTCCGTACAGGCGGCCGTCGACGCCGCCACCGCGGGCGACACCGTCCTCGTGGCGCGCGGCACCTACCGGGAGACGGTGAACGTCCCCGCCTCCAAGCACGGGCTGACCCTCAAGGGTGCCACCGGCAACGCGGAGGACGTCGTCATCACCTACGACAACGCCTCCGGCACGCCCAAGCCCGGAGGCGGTACGTACGGAACCGCGGGCAGTGCCACCGCGACCTTCTCGGCGAACGACATCACCGTCACCGGTGTCACGGTCGAGAACACCTGGCAGAGGTCGGCGCACCCGGGCGTCAAGGACACCCAGGCGGTGGCGCTCAACGCGTCCGGCGACCGCCAGCGGTACCTCAACTCGCGCTTCATCGGGCACCAGGACACCGTCCTGAACTGGGCTCCCTCGGCCACCGGCCAGTACCGCCAGTACTTCCGCCACTGCTTCGTCGCGGGCGACGTCGACTTCGTCTTCGGCAACGCCACCGCCGTCTACGACCACGTCAACATCACCCTGCGCGACCGGGGCGCCGCGGCCGGCGGTCACAACGGCTACCTCGCCGCACCGAACACCGACTCGGCCAAGCCGTACGGGATCCTCATCACCGACAGCACGATCAGCAGCCCCGCCCAGCCCCGGACCTACTACCTCGGCCGGCCCTGGCACCCCGGCGCGAGCGCGGTCGGCCGGCTGGTCATCCGCAACACGACTCTGCCCGCGGCCGTCAAGACCGAGGGGCCGTGGACCGACATGGGGGGCTTCTCCTGGAAGGCGGCCCGGTTCGCCGAGTACGCCAACACGGGCCCCGGCGCCGGCACCGGAGCCAACCGGCCCCAGCTCGGCCCGGACCAGGCGGCAACCCACACCACCCGCGCCTACCTGGCCGGTACCGACGGCTGGAACCCGACGGGATGACGGGCGCGACCGTGCTGACCGGCCCCGGGCGGACGGAACCGCCCGAACGGACATTCGGGCGGACTGTTGCTCTCCGGTACCTTCCTGAGATCGCCCCCGCCGTACCGAGAGGCCGTACCGAGGTCATGACCGAAGACCAGGCGGCCGCGGAGTTCCACGCGTTCTTCGAACGCCACCACGCCGAACTCTCCCGGCTGGCATAACTGCTGACCGGAGAGGCGGACGCAGCCGACGACCTCGCCGCGGACGCGATGATCGCGCTCTGGCGCCACTGGGACAGGGCCCGCGGCGCCGACTGCGCGGCTGCCTAGGCCCGCGGAATCGTCGCCAACCTCGCCCGCAGCCGGATCCGGAGCACGGTGCGCGAGCGGCGGCGCGTCCTGCTGTTCTGGTCTCACCGCCCGGAGCGCACCGACGGGCCGGACATGGCCGCCGTCATGCCCTGGCGGTGAGCGCCGCCAGGCACACGCCGGACGTGCCGCCGACCCCGACGGCCGCTGCCCCGTCCGCCACCGGCCGCGTGGCGCCGCCGACGACGGCTGCGGGCAGCCGGACGCAGGACGGCCCGCTGTGGGCCGACGGCTCGGTCGACCCCCACAGCAACGCCTACTGGGCACAGAGCAACAGCAGCACGTCCAGCGCCTGCGCGAGATGCCGGCCCCCGGCCCCGCCCGCAGCGGCGGCCGCCAGTCCTCCGGACCCCGCCGCACCGGAGCCGCCGGGAGCCGGTGACCCGGGCCGTTGATGCCTGCCTGGTCAGGCCGACGCAGCCGGACCCGGAGCGGGCGTGAGTTCGGTCCGGGCTGCACGGAGCGGCCAGGCCCGCTTTCCGGCGTGCTGGGGCTCACTGGCAGCGTGGGCAGCTCGCTGCGAGTGCTGACATGGCCGTGGACGGGGGTCCATCCATCGGCGACGACGCTGTCCACCGTGGTCGCCAGGTCGGCGAGTTCACCGAACATCTCGGCGGCCTCCGGCGAAGGGGCGCGGTCCCAGAACGACTCGCCCACCAGAACGCGGCCACCGGGAGCCAGGTGCCTACGGGCCGCTGCGAGGGTGGGGAGGAGACCGCCGAAGGCATGCGTGGCGCCGACGCTGATCACCAGGTCGAACGGCCGAGGAGAGCCGAAGTCCGCGGCCTCCTGCTGATGGAGGACCAGCCGGTCTCCGACCCCGAGTTCGCTCGCTGCCTGGCGGGCCCGCGTCAGGGACACTTCGGAGACGTCGACGCCCTCGGCGCGCAGGTACGGGCGCTTCGCCAGCGCGCGCAAGAGCCACTCCGCCGTGCCGCATCCGAGGTCGAGCACGCGCTCGTCGCCCCGCGGGAGGCAGCGGTCGAGCAGCTGGGTCACCGACTCGTCGGAGAGCGGAGACTTGATCGGGTGGTCGGCGTGGGCGATCGCGGAGATCTGTTCACGGCTCATCGGTGCGGTCTGCTTCGTGTCGAGGATCAGCTTCGCGGCCACCGCCGTGCCGTCGGTGCGGATCGTGGCGGCGACGGCCTTCGCCCGTGCTTCGGTCTCCGGGGTCAGGGCCGTCACGAGTGCGGCGGACAGGGATTCGAAGGTCGGGGTCGGACCGTCGTGTGCCGCGCCGATGCCCAGCTCGGCCACGCGGGCGGCCCAGTGCGGCTGATCCACGAACTGGGGCACCACCACCTGGGGTGCACCGGCCCGCGCGGCCGTGGTCGTGGTGCCCGCGCCGCCGTGGTGGACGACGGCCGCGACCCGGCGGAACAGTGACTGGTGGTTGACGTCGCCGACGGCGAAGCAGTCGTCCGAGTCGTCCACCAGGCCCAGGTCGGCCCAGCCACGGGAGACGAGCACGCGGCGTCCCTGCGCGCGGGCCGCTTCGACGGTTGTCCGGGCGATGTCGGAGGCCGTTCCCATGGGCATGCTGCCGAAGCCGACGTACACCGGCGGGGTGCCGGCGTCCAGGAACGCCTCCAGATCGGCGGGCAGGGGGCGTTCGTCGGGCAGGATCCAGGCGCCGGTCTGTATGACGTCGAGGTTCGTCAGCCGCTGCCAGGGGCCCAGGACCGGGTCCACCGCCAGCCACGGCCGTTCCGTGAACACGTGGTCGCGGACGTTGTCCACCGGCGCGAGGCCGATCGCCGCGCGGTGGGCATTGAGGGGCTGGAGGTAGAGGGCGTTGACCTTCTGGGCGTCCAGGTCCCACAGCGCCTGGTTGTCGGTCATGCCGGGCGGAGCCGGCGGGCCGGGCCGCGGCGACGGCCGGTAGTGCTCGGAGGGCATCTCGAACGGGTGGAAGCCGGCGTACACGTAGCGGATGCCCAGCTTTTCGGCCACCGACCGGACTCCGGCCGGCATCAGACCGCTCGCCACCAGCACGTCACAGTCCTCGGCAGCCTTGCCGACCGTGTCGAAGTGCGCGGCGACCAGCTCGGCCGCGAACGCGGCCGGGTCCGACGGGGGCGCGTGCGTCCGCAGCGCGCGCACGTCCCGCCCGAAGGGCACCAGCTCGGCGCCGACCCCGGCCAGCAGTTCCGCGAACTCCTCGTCCGGCGGTGCGCACACCCGGACCTCCGCACCGCGGTTCCGCAGCTCGGCCGCCAGTCCCGCCAGCGGTGCGATGTCGCCGCGGGATCCGTACGCCATCAACAGCACTCGCATGTCGTCCTTCTCATTTCTGTGGGTGCCGGTCTCGGCCGGCCCTCGTGCGGCAGGACCCGGTCGGATCTGCCCCGGGCCCCTTGGGCCGGTTCGTGTCGGGGGGGAGGTGGCGAATCGTGTTGCCTTCACCCTGCATTCGCGACGGTGAAGGGAGCGGGAATGATCGACTGTGTCTCCTGAATCACCGGGCCCAGGGCAGTTCACGGGTGCCCTCGGTGCCGGGAACGGAGGCGACCCCGTCGGCGGGCATCGAGACGTGGGCCTCGGCCCGTTCCAGAGCGTGGATCCGGCGGAGACGGCCCGCCGGCAGGATCAGGGTCTGGCCGGCCGCAACCTTCACCGTACGACCGCGGCAGGTCACCTCCAGCATGCCCGCGGTGACCGTCCAGACCTGCTCCCGGCTGATGGAGTGCTCGGGACCGGTGGCGCCCGCCTCCATCGCGACAGTCCACGTGCTGAGTTCGGTGCTGCCGCGGCTGGGGGCCGCCAGGCCGGCCATGGTGGCGTTCGGGGAGATGGTGACGTGGCCGGTGGAGGGCGTGATCACGACCACGGCGGCGCTCTCCTCGTCGCCCGCCGGATCGGCGTCGCCGACGGATGTCCACTCGACGAGCTGGACGACGACGCCGTTCGGGTCGGTCATCTGGAACAGCCGCTCCCCCCAAGGCTCTTCGCGCAGCGGCATGGTGATGGGGGCACCCGCGGCGCGCAGCCGGGCCTCCTCCGCCGCGAGGTCGGCAACGGTGAGCGCCAGGATCAGACCGGCCGCCCGCTGGTCTCGCTGCTCGGGCGGGAGGACGTCCGTACCTCCGCGGAGCAGGACGACGTCCACGGCGGCGTCTTTGCGACTCAGGGACACGAAACCGTCGTCGGCCATGGCCACTTCGTAGCCGAGGTGGGTGCACAGGAACGCGCGGGAGGCGTCCACGTCGGCGACGGTCAGGGAGAGGGTGGAGGAGGAGACGTTCATGACAGCACCTTCGCGAAGTGAGTGAGGGAGAAACCGGTGTCGAACGCCTGCCCGCCGAACGGGTCTTGGACCACGGTGCGGGGGTGGGAGGCGCGTGTGGAGGCGGCCACGGATCAGGTAGCGGGCACGTCGAGTTGGAGCTCGCACGTGCGCCGGTAGGAGCGGAACCCCAGGCGGTGGTTGACCGCCAGCATGTGGACGTTGTCGTCGGCGTTGTCCGTCTCGATCTCGACGACGCCGGGGTGCTCGGCGCGCAGGAGGTTGGCCATGGCGGCCTTGACCCACAACCCCAGCCCGTGGCCGCGGTGTTCCGGCACGACCGCCGTGTCGTACTGCTGGACCCGCGGCGGCGCTCCATGGGGGATCAGGATCTCGGTGTAGCCGGCCACGGCCCCGCTGTCGTGCACGGCGGCGAGGGTCAGCAGGGTGTCCCCGCGGTCGGCGACCACGGCGGCCATGGCGCGAACGCGATCCGCGTCCCACGCCACGCTCCCGTAGTCCAGGTCACCGACGGGCGCGTCGTTCATCGCGTTCTTGGCAGCGGCGAAGGCGGCGGCGAGGCCGTCGGGAACCGTTCCGGTCCAGCCGGTCAGCCGGTACCCGGGGTGCTTGGCATCGGCGATCCGGAGCAGGTCGGCCCCGTCCGTCTCGTCGAGGCGCAGCAACAGGTGACTCAAGGCCAGCGCCCGGCGGAAGCCCCTTCGTCCGCTGAAGGCTTCGCCCGGACCGTCGGCCGCGGTCGTGGCGATCAGGCTGCGCCGGTTCTCGGCGCGGCAGGCGGCAACGACCGCTGACAGGAGGAGGGAGCCGGTTCCCAGGCGCCGGTGTGCGGGGTCGACGTGGAGTTCCAGCTCGGCCAGGTGCTCCTGGCCCGCGGAGGTGAACACCCGCAGGGAGGCGACTCCGACGGTGACCCCGTCCGTGCCGGTGGCCACCCACATCAGCCGGCGGCTGCCCAGAGGGGGCTGGGTGAGCTGGGCGTGGATCTGTCCGGGTTCGGGGGTCGGTACTCCCGGCAGGTCATGGGCCGTCGAGGCAGCGACGACCCGATGCCACGCGAGGGCTTCGGCGGCCGAGACGTGCTGGAGCGGGTTGACTTGTACTGATGTGGGCAAGGTGGGCAAGGTGATGGCCTTCGTGGTCGAGTTGGTCGTGCGTCGGATACTTGAGTCACTTCGAACGCCCGCGGTACTTCGCGTACGTGGGTCGGTCGTCCAGTCGGTGTGGCGCACAAGCGGCCAGTCGACGTCGACACGGGCGGCCGTCGCGAGGTAGTTGGTGAACACGTTGAGAGCGACATGGGCGATGACCTCGACGATCTGCCCGTCGGACAGCCCGGCGCGCCGGGCCGCGGCCAGCTGCTCGTCGGCAACGGTTCCACGGTCACGGACCGTCGCGGCGGCCAGCTCCAAGACAGCGGTGGCCCAGGGGGCGTCGGCCTTTCCCCGGCGTGCGCTGGTGGCATCGGCCGCACTCAGCCCGGCCGCCATGGTCCCGCGGAACGCATGCACGGACAGGCAGTAGTCGGACCCGTTCTCCTGCGCCACCAGCAACGCGATGCTCTCGCGCACATCCGCCGGCAGGGTTCCCTCCGCGCTCAGCAGGGTGACGACGCCCAGGTACCCCTTCAGTACGGCCGGGCTGTTGGCCATCACCCTGGCCAGGTTGGGGATGACCCCCAGGGCCCGGTGCGTGGCGGTGAACAGAGCTGCGGTTTCACCGGTCGCGATCTCCGGTTCAACGGTGTGGAGTGACATGCCGGTAACCATGCGGCTTGATCTTGATACATTCGCGATGCTTCTTCGATGCACGCACTGGTGACCCCGGGGGTAACGGCATGCGGTTCACGATCCTCGGCCCGGTGGAGGCCCTGGCTCCCGGTTCGGAAGCGCCCGGCCTGGCACCCCGTCATCGTGCGGTACTCGCCTACTTGCTGCTGCACGCCGGGGTCGCGATCAGCACGGATCGTCTGATCGACGCGATGTGGGGGCCGCTGGCACCGGATTCCGCCCGCGCACAGATCCAGACCACGATCGCCGCGATCCGACGGATGCTGCGGGCTTCGGAAGCCGACGGGATGCTGGCCACGCGACCGGCCGGCTACGTGATCACCACCGAGCCGGGGCAACTCGATCTGGACGAGTTCACCAGCCTGACCGCGAGTGCAGCGGCCGTCTCCGACGAGCCGGGGGACGCCGTGGACCGGATACGTGCGGCGCTGGCGCTGTGGCGGGGGGAGCCGCTGGCCGACGTCACCGCCCATTACGTCCAGAGCGCCAGAGCGCGTCTCAACGGCCAACTGCTGGCCGCCGTCGAGCGCCTGGCCGAGTTGGATCTGGCCCGGGGGCGGCATGAAGACCTCATCGACGAGCTGTCCGTCCACGCGGCCGCCAACCCCTTGCGGGAACGGCTCTGCTGCCAGTTGATGCTCGCCCTGCACCGCGACGGACGCCAGACCGACGCGCTGGAGGTGGCGAGGACCTTCCGGGCGACCCTGGCCGATCAGCAGGGGCTGGACCCAGGCCACGCGTTCGGCAAGCTCGAGCAGGACATCCTGCGGGACGCCCCCGATCTACGGCCACCCGTCACCGCGCCGGCGAAGCCGCCGCAGGGGACCAATTTCCTTCCCTACGACGTCCCGGACTTCACCGGACGCGAGGGCGAGCTGGACGGCCTGATCCGCCTGTGGTCGGGCAACAACGGCGGCGTCGTGACCATTTCGGCGATCGACGGGATGGCCGGGGTGGGCAAGACGACGCTCGCGGTCCACGCGGGGCACCGCCTCGCGGACCACTTCCCGGACGGACAGCTCTTCGTCGACCTGCAGGCGCACACCGCCGGGCAGGCGCCCCTCGACGCCGGCGCCGCGCTCGAGATACTCCTGGGGCAACTGGGCGTGCCCACCCAGCAGATACCGGCGTCGGTCGCCGACCGCGCCGCACTGTGGCGGTCCGAACTCGCGGGCCGCCGCGTGCTGGCCGTCCTGGACAACGCCCTCGGCGCCGACCAGGTACGCCAGTTGCTGCCCGGCTCCTCCCGTGCCCTCATCCTGATCACCAGCCGCCGGCGGCTGACCGACCTGGACGGGGCACATGCCCTGTCCCTGGACGTGCTGCCCGCCGCGGACGCGCTGGAGCTCTTCACGGCGATCGTCGGCCAACGGGCGGCTGACGAACCCCTGGCCGTCCTCGACGTCCTGCAGCTGTGCGGATTCCTGCCGCTGGCCGTCCGCATCGCCGCCGCCCGCCTGCACCACCGCCCGCGCTGGACCGTCGCCTACCTGGCCGACCGGCTCCGCGACCAGCGCCGCAGGCTCTCCGAGCTGGCCACCACGGAGCGGGGAGTGGCAGCGGCGTTCACCCTGTCCTACGAGCAGCTGACCGCGGATCAGCAGCGCATGTTCCGGCTCCTGGGACTCCAGCCAGGCCGCGATATCAGCCCCGAGGCGGCCTCCGCGCTGGCCGACCTCCCGCTGGACGACGCCGAGACGCTCCTGGAAGACCTCCTGGACGCCCACGTCCTGAGCCAGCACCAGCTCGGCCGCTACACCTTCCACGATCTGCTGCGCGAACACGCCCTCGCCACCGCGGCCGCCCAGGAACCGCCGGGCGCCCAGCGGGAGGCCCTCGACCGGCTGTTCCACCACTATCTCCACACGGCGTGCGCGGCCATCGACCACCTCTACCCCGAGGGCAAGAACCGCAGGCCGCGCGTCCCCGCGCCAAAGACCCCGGCCTGGCCCCCGCGGGACGAGGCCGAGGCGATCATCTGGCTGGACGGCGAACGCGCGAACCTCATGGCGTCCGCCCAGTACGCGGCCGAGTACGACTGGCTCCCGCACGTCGGCCAACTGGCCGCCACCTTGCACCGCTACCTGCTGGGCCACGCCCACCAGGCCGACGCGCTGGTCCTCAACGGCCTGGCACTGCGAGCCGCCCGCCTGAGCGGCGACACAGCCGCCGAAGCCCGTACGCTCATCGACCGCGGTCAGGTGCACTTCTGGTGGCACGGCGACTACGAGCAAGCGGCCGAGCACTTCCGGCAGGCCTTGGACCTCGCGCGCGGGATCGGCGACCAGGGCCTGGCGGCCAGCGCGCTGGCGGCCCTCGGCACCGTCTCCACGCGGCGGCGGGAGTACGACCGGGCCCACGACCAGTGCGCGCAGTCCCTCGCGCTCTTCCGGGAACTCGGCGACCGCGGTGGCGAAGCCAGGTGCCTGACCGACCTCGGCATCGTCCACGAACGCCAAGGACGTTACGAGGACGCCCACGAGCACCACCGGCAATCGCTGCTCGCGTACCGCGAGACGGGATCCCGCATCGGCGAGACCGTCGTGCTGAACAACATCGGGCTGCTGTACCAACGGCAAGGCCGCTACGACGAGGCCCGGCACCATCACCGTCAGGCCCTGGACCTGAGCCGCAGGTTCGACTTCCCCGGAGACGAGGCCGAGTCGCTCAACGCCCTTGCGGAGGCCGCCCGGTCCACGGGCGACCTCGCCCAGGCCGCGGCCGAACACCACGCCGCGCTGACCATCGCTCGCGAGTGCAGCTACCGCCCCGAGCAGGCCCGCGCCCACAACGGGCTGGCGCACGTCCACCGCGACCTCGGCCGCATCGACCTCGCCCACGACCACGCCCGACAGGCCCTCGACCTGTACACCGCCCTCGCGGTCCCCGAGGCAGACGAGATCCGCACCTTTCTCGCAGGGCTGCCGGCAACCCCGGGCGAGCCCGAGCCGTCGCCGTCCACCGCCGGCCGGCCGTCCTGAACACCATCAACCCTGGGCACGAGGGGGATCAGGGCACGACAGGGCCTGACACCGGCCGCTCGCCGTGGTGTCACCGATGGTTTCGAAGACTTGCGCCGCCCGCAGGTCTCTCCCGCGGTGGGCCGTTCACCAGGGTGTGCCGCGACCAGGTCGACGGTGGGGGAACCGGTGGGTGTCGAGAACAAGGGATCCGAGCCGGGCGTGCGCGTGCTCGGGCACTACGAGGTGGCCGGGCTGCTGGGCGCCGGCGGCATGGGCGAGGTGTACCTGGCGCACTCGCCGTCGGGCCGTGCGGTGGCCGTGAAGGTGATTCGCGAGGAGCTGGCGGATCGTCCCGGGTTCCGCGAGCGCTTCGCGCGCGAGGTGGCAGCTGCCCGTCAGGTCAGCGGGGCCTTCACCGCCCCGGTGGTCGACGCCGACACCACGGGGCCGGTGCCGTGGATGGCCACCCCGTACGTGGCCGGCCCCAGCCTCGCCGACCGGGTCGCCGCATCCGGCCCGCTCACCGCGGACGCCGTCTGGCAGCTCGGCTCGGGCCTCGCGGAAGCGTTGCGCGACATCCACCGGGTCGGGCTCGTCCACCGGGACTTCAAGCCGGGCAACATCCTGCTCGCCGAGGACGGCCCGCGCGTCATCGACTTCGGCATCTCACGGGTCCCCGACGCCACCGCGCTCACCCAGACCGGGGAACTCCTGGGAACGCCGCCGTACATGGCGCCGGAGCAGTTCCAGAGCGGCCGCGACGCGGGTCCGGCGGCGGACGTCTTCGCGCTGGGAGCCGTACTGGTTCACGCGGCGACGGGACACGGCCCCTTCGACGCCGACGGGCCGTACGCGGTCGCCTGGAAGGTGGTCCACGAGGACCCCGACCTGACCGGACTCCCCGCATCCCTCCTCCCCGGTGGCCGCATCTACTCCTTCGACGGATCGGCCCCCTGAACTCGGCGAGGACAGGGCAAGCTCAGGGGCGGCGGCCGCCGCGGACCTCGCCGATTGCCTCCAGGGTGTGTACGGCTGCGGCCTTGAGCCGAGGGCGCCCTCTCACGAAGCGGCGGAGGGCACGTGACGGTTCGCGGCTGAGCCAGTGGAGAGCCGCACCGGGCCTGGGCCGTAGGACGGCACCCTCGTGCACCACGAGCTCTCGTGTCTTGAGGGAGTCCTTGTAGGCGGCGTCACCCCTGCCGAGGTCGAGCAGTTCGATGCCGGCGGCAGCGGCGGCCTCGATCAGGCGGAGATGGAGAACGAGACCCGGGGAGAACGTGGCGAAGCTCCGGTCGTAAGCGGGGAACCAGTAGGACAGGACGGTGCGTGAGCGCATTCCGAAGTGTGCGGCGACGGGCCTGTCACCTGCGTAGAGCACCGAGAGCACGCCCGAGCAGGCGGGTGTGCTGGTGTCGGCGAGGTTGCGCACCAGGTTGCTGATCCAGTCCTGCGCGAACCGGTCGCGTCGGCCTGTTCGGCGGTACTGGGCAGATTTCCACGCCATCAGCGTCCGCAGGGCCGCCGGGTTTCGTTCGTCGAACACGAACTTCAGAGGCCCGGCTTGACGTGCCAGGCGGCGGTCCTGTGCCAGCGTGGATTTGAGGAACTTGCGGGAGCGCGTGCGGAGCAGCTCCTCGTAGTGGGCGTAGCCGCTGGTGAGGTCGATGACGGGCGAGGCGAACCGCCCCGTCGCGAAGGGGAGGAACAGGTCCTGGCCGCTTTCGAGGTGGTTGAACCCCCAGACGGCCAGGGAACTGGCACGCAGCAGCTCGTGCGGATCCACGTGCAGGTCGGGGTGCAGGACGGCGCCCTGGCAGTCGGAGACGCCGAGGCCGACCGCGCGGCCGCGGCCCCACCGTGCGCGCTCGAAGGGGAAGAAGCCGGCGGGCTCGCCGTCCTGGCGTACGACCGCAACCCTGGTACCCGGCCGGACACGGCCGACCGCCTGGCAGAACTCCGGGCTCATGAAGGGATTGGCCAGGGGTGCCGTCCTGGCCCGCAGTTCGCCCCACAGCTCTACGTCTGCCGGGCTCATGTCGGCAGGATGAATCACGTCGATGCGTCGGGTGGTCATTTCGGCTCCTGCTGCTCGGACTGCTCACGGGGCCGTGACCGGTCTGCCACCACACGAGGAGTGGGGCTGCCGGCCGGGCCGAGGACAACGGGCGCACAGGCATGCCCCGGCGTCGTCGGCGAGCCGGGGGACGGTTTCCTCCTCCCCTTTGCAGAACCTGCTCGACGGTGAAGGGGAGCCGCGATACGTGGGCGCCTACGGCCTCACGACTGCCGAAGCCTCGGCAGCCACGGGCGAGGACCCCGAGGCGGGCCACGGCGCACCACCGCGTCGGCCAGGAGGACTTCAGGAGGGCATGCGCCCCTTGGGCTGCTTCGCGGCTCGACGACCGGCCGTGGGCCCTGCTCGGCTCCTTGGGCGGTCCAGGGGACGAACAGAGCGCGCAGACGTACGGCCAAGCAGCCCAGCTCCTCCTGCACCGCGCTCACCATCCGCGAGCAGGCGGTGTCGGCGGCGCGCAGTGCCCAGCCGATGGCGAGCGTCATGGCGAGGTAGGACATGCCCCACGGGCCGTTGTGGGAAGAGGCCGACGCGGACTCAGGGGCATCGCTGAGATGAGTGAACCACCAGCAGGTGGCTGCCTGTGCGGCGGTCATGGCGCTCAGGTCGGTACTCAACGAGCCCGGCCTTCCGGCTCGAGTCAAGGCCGCGGCGAAGAGTCCCAGTACGGCGATCAGACATGCGTTTGCCGAGGACGTGCCGGCGAAGACCAGATGGTGTCCTGCGGCTGCCAGCACTGTCGCCATGACGGCAAAGGAGGCAGCCCGCGTCACTCCTCTTGCGGACGCGGAAGCCGAAGCGAAAGGAAGAAGGAGAACCGAGGAGAACAGGAACGAGTGAGCTGCCATGACAGGTCCCATACTCGGCGAGAGGTCACGCACGGCGCCGTGGAATGAGACGGCTGGTGTACTCGAACCTTCGCTCCAGGAGGAGTCCTAAAGAGTTCCCCCCGGGCAGGTGGCGGGGAGAAACGATCCCACCCCGCCCGTGACGGGCTCAGGGGGGCGGCCCGGGCGTCCTCAACCTGTCGCTCTGAGTGGGGTGCCCCTCACGAGGCGGGAGGCACGCGCTTCTCGATTCTGGAGAGGAGCTCCTGGTGCCGGACGCTGTCGAGGGTGAGGGCGTCGAGCGGGCGCAGGTAGGGGAGGTTGTCGCGGATCGGGTAGCCGCGCCGTAGACGGGGGTTGTAGAGGAGTTCTTCTTCGGCGACGTGGACGAGCGGACCCTTGTCCACGGGGCAGGCGAGGAGGGGGAGGAGGCGAGGGTCGGGCTCAGTGGGTTGTTGCACGGCGGGGTTCTCCTTGACGGGTCGGTGCGGGTGACGGTTCCTCGTGGCGCGGAAGCGCGAGCAGGACGAGGACGGCGAGTGCGGTGCCGCCGAGGCGCAGCGCCAGCCGGATTGGGTCGGTGGGGAGTTGTTCGTCGAAGACCACGGTGCCGGCGATGACGGTGAAGATGCTGGACACGGTGGTGGTGACCGGGACGATCACGGAGGCGCGGTGGCGTTGGAGCGCGGTCTGGGACAGGGCGAGACCGGCTGCTCCGGTGGCGACGAGCAGCCAGGGGTGCGGTCCGCGCAGGAGCTCGGGCAGGGCCGTCGTCACCGGTCGGTCGGCGAGCACGGCCGAGGTGCCCTTGATGGCGAGTGAGCTCACCCCGTACAGCAGCCCGAGGGCGACGCCGTACGGTACGCCGGAGCTGCTGCGGCGGTGCCGGCGTCCGGCCCGGCGCAGCGAGGCGAGGAACAGCGAGAGTCCGAAGGCGAGGCAGGGGAGGCAGACGGCTAGCAGGGGCAGGACGGGTGCCGCGGCTCCCACCTGGTTCCCGTCGGCTCCGCCGTCGCCTAGCGAGCCGATGACGGCGAGCAGGGCGAGCAGGATGACGCCGGTCGCGAGGAGTTCCCGGCGGCCCGGGCGCTCACCCAGGGCGACGGCGGAGAGGGCGATCAGGAGCACCGTCCCGGAGAGGAACACCCCCTGGGCGGCGGCGATCGGGAGCAGTTGATAGACCTTCAGCTGGGCACCGAAGCCCAGGCCCAGCACGGTGAAGCCCAGCAGCCAGCCGGGGCTGGAGGCCAGGGCCCGGAGCAGGTGCAGCGGGCGGCGGGGGTCCAGCGCGGGGAGGGCGGCCAGCGCGCGCTTCTCGAGGACGAAGCCCGCGCTGTAGAGGGCGTTGGCGAGCAGGGCGACCGCGACGCCGATGATCATCGGCGGCTTCCTTCCTGCGCCAGTGCGTCAAGGTTCTCGGCGCAGCGCCGGGCGAGCTCGGCGGCGGCGGTCCGGTCGAGCAGCTGGTGGCAGTGGCGGACGGCGAGGTGGAGGCGGCCGTCGAGGGTGAGGGCGCTGACGGAGAGCCCGCGGGGCATCCGCACGGGTGCCGAGAACCACAGTGCGTCGGGCGGGCCGGCGGGGCCGAAGTCGAGCGGGTGGGTGACCCGGCCGAGGTTGCTGACCAGGGCGGTGGACGTCCAGGGTGCGGCGACGCGGCGCAGAGCCCGGGTCAGCGGGGCCTTGGCGCCGAGGGGCAGCCAGGGGGTGCTGACCAGACCGGCGACGAGGCCGCCGCTGGTGACGGGGGCGGCCTTGGCGGCGCGGGTCTGCGCGCTGATCCGGCCCAGCAGCGTGGCGGCACCGGCACCGGCGTCGGGGGCGGGCGTACTGGTTCGGATGGTTGCCAGGTGGTTGTGGTTGCCCATGGGGGCGCCGGGGGCGAGTGGCCCGTACGGGCGATCGTCGATCGGCATCGACAGGTGGATCGGGCCGGTGGGGTGGTTGTGCCGGTGGTTCCATTCGGCCAAGGTCAGCTGAACCGCCGTCAAGAGCAGGTCGTTGACGGTCGGGCGGGGTCGGCCGGAGCCGGTCCGGGGGAGTGGGAGCACGCTGAGGTGGACACCCGTGCCGGGAGAGGGGTTTGCGGCGGGCGCGATCCGCACGGGGCGGCCACCACGGCCGGCGGCTGCCGCGGAGACGTCGGCCGAACCCGCGGAGCGCTGCCCGCTCTCACCGGTGGTGGTGTCACCAGTGTGCTCGACCGAGCCGTCGGGGCTCTTCAGGTTGCTGATCGCACCGGCGGAGCGTTCCCCGGCCGAAGCGGCCGAACCGGCCGAACCGGCCGAGCGCCCCCCGCCCGGGGTGCCGGAGTAGTGGTCGGCGAGGTCGCAGAGCAGCCGAAGACAGGTTCCGGCGTCCGCGAGGGTGTGCGCCGCCGTCAGGAGCAGGGCGGTGCCGCCACCGGGTGTGGGTGCGGTCTCCAGCCGCAGTGGTGGGCCGGCCGCCAGCGGGGGCGGTTCGGTGAGGGCGCGGTGGCGGGTGGTGCCCAGGTCGGCGGTGGCGGCCACGGCGGTGGGGCCGATCGGTGCCGGCTCCCAGTGGTAGCGCCGTTGCCACCAGTGGGAGTCGCACTGTCGCACCTGGAGCGTGGGGTGGTCGGCCAGGGTCCGGGTGAAGGCGGCCCGGAGCCGCTCGACGTCGACGGTGCCGGGGAGGTGGGCCTCGACGTGGACGGTGTCCGCGTCCAGGTGCTCCTGCAGCAGGTGGCGCGAGTACTCGTCCATCGCGGGGAAGGGGACGCGCCCCTGTCGCCCGGACGGGGTCCGGGCGGCAGGGGCGGCGAAGGACGGGCGGATCACGGAGCCTCGGACCGGTGCCGGGGCACGCTGACCCGGCCGCCCGCAGTGACCAGCGCGGCGGCGACTGCCAGCAGCGCGAGCACCTGGGCGGTCGGGGAGAATGCCCCGCTCGGGGGTGCGAGGGCCGCGACCAGACCGGCGCCGGCCATGGCCGCCCCGGCGACGTACGGCAGCAGGTTCGGCCACCGGAACGCGATCAGGACCAGCGGCAGCGCCAGCAGTGCGAGCGGACCACCGACGATACCGAGGACCAGCAGCGGGAAGACCGTGCCCAGCAGCCACCGGGGGGCGTCGGACGCGTCCCAGTCCTGCGCGCCGGGGCTGTCGGGCCGCCCGCTACGACGCCGGAGCGCCGGCACCACGACCATCCCGGCGAGCACCAGGAGGGCGAGGGCGCCGAGGACGAGCCCGACGTCGTACGTGGCGGCGGGGGCATAGGAGAGAAGTACGGTTCCGCCGGAGCCCGCCGGGACCACGTAGCCCTGCTGCCAGCCGTCGAGCCGGACGGACTGCAGCGGCTTGCCGTTCAGGGTCGCGCGCCAGCCGGAGTTGGCGTTCTCGTGTACCTGGACGTAAGCGGCATCGCCTTCGCCGATCCGTACCCTGCGCTCGTCCCCGGACCAGGACAGGACTTCCACCGTCCGCCGCGCGCCGGGATCGGCGGCCGGGCCGGCGCCGCGGGCCGAGAGGGTGAGGTCGGTGACGGCCAGTGCGCCGTCGTCGGAGGAGGACACCCGGTGCTCGCCCTCGCCGAGCGTCAGGGCGGGCCCGGTGGCCGGGCACAGTTTCACGGTGACCGCGTGCCGGTTCCGCAGGGACGCGACCGTGCCCGACACGGAGGTCTGGTGGGCGACTCCGTCCACGGTGACGACCGGGCCGCCCTTGCCGCAGGGCAGAGCGAAACCGGCGCCCCGGGTGTCCGGGGACTCCTGGCGGATCATCAGGTCGGCCAGGGCGGGGACGTGCACCTCGCTCAGGCCCGCCGGCAGCTGGAGTTTCTGCCCGGCGAGCGGGTTGTGGAGGAGGACGGGAGCCGTCGCGGTGACCGTGATCGTCAGCTGGTCGGTGGTCAGCGGGGCGAACCGGACCAAACCGTTGGCGTCCACCCCCGCGCTCACGGCGTCGGTCGGAGTGCTGAGCTGTACTTGGGTCGGCCGGGAGGAGAGACCACCGGCGGCACCGAGCACCAGCTGGTCGATGCTGCGGCTGCCCTGCCAGGCGAGGCGGACGGTGGGCTTGCCGCCCGCGATCCAGGCGGTGGTGAGGTCGCCGTCGAGCAGATTGCGTGGGCTGCCGGAGGCGGTGGAGTCGGCCTCGACGCCGATCCGCCCGGCGGCCCGGCCGGGGGCGACCTGGTCCAACAGGGAGTCCAACGCCGGGCCGGGGAGGGCGACGGCGCTGCCGGTGACCGTGAAGGCCCCCGCATCGCTGGTGAGTTGACGGTTGAGCCCGGTCTCGACGCTGCCCGACTGGGAGCCGCCGAGGTCGAGGGTGCGGTGTAGCGAGTAGGTGTCGGCCGTAGCAGTCGGGAGGGACAGCACGCGGGTGGCCTTGATGCCCGGGATCGAGATCTCCGAGAACCCGGCCCCGCCCACGCCGGTGTTGGCGGTGACGGCGCCCTCGATGGTGATCTTGACCCATGCGGCGGGCCCTGCCGGGGCGTTGACGTCCTGCGCGACGGCCTGCGGCTGCAGCACGCTCACCTGCGAGCCGCGGTCCGTGGTGATCCGCAGCTTGGTGACGGTGGGCCGAAGGGAACCCCCGGCCAGCGGGGTGACCTTGAGGGTGGCGGGGAGGTCCATCGACCCGTTGAAGTCGATCCGCAGCCACTGACCCACCGGGTCCGCGCTGCTGCCCTCCGCCCAGGCCGTGCCGGAGTTCCCGTCGAAGGCACCGACCGGGTCGTACTGCGGCAGGGCGAAGAGCCAGGATCCGTAGGAGGAGGCGGTGACCGACTTGGCGCCTTCGATCACCGAGGTGGTCTGTTCGGCGGTGGAACCGGCCGGGCCCGAGGGCAGGATCTGCCTCGGTGCGCCTCCGGGGTCCTGGCCGGCGTCCGCCGGGTTGGTCTCGGTGGCCGTGTAGGTGTACGAGTTGTTGCCGTCGACCAAGCCGAAGAGCGTGTCGCCCCGGCGCTGCCCGTCGGCGGTGGCCCGCAGCGCGGCGCTGGTGCCGGCCGGCAGGGGGTCGCCGGAGAGGATCACCGGACGGTCCGTCACCGTACCGCTCGCGGAGAGCTGGAGCAGCGACTCGGTGCCGCCGCTGACCACCGCGGTGTCGGCGACCGGGAGGGTGGTGACCCGGCCGGGTGCGGGGTCACCACCGGTGGGGGCGAAGATCTCCACCGCGTCGTACTGCCGGTACAGGCCCTGGACCTGGACCGGGGTGTCGGGCGGGAGCTGTCCGGAAATCGTAGGGGAGCCGAAGCCGGTCACCCGCTCGTAGCCGGAGGCCAGCAGGGTGGCGCGCACCGTCTGCGGCGGGATGTAACCGGCCTGCGCGGGGTCGAGGTCGTTGCGGACCACCAGGTGGTGCACCCCGGACCGCTCCAGGAAGGCGCCGAGCCCCGGCACCCGGGTGCCCGTCGCCAGAGCCTCCTGGATCGCCTCCAGGTAGCGTCGCTCGCCGGCCTGGCCGAAGGGCACGAAGTTGTACTGCGCCCATGGCGAGTCCGCCAGCACGTCGAGCGGCTCGTCGATGGTCGAGCCCCAGGTGTAGAGGCCGTGCGCGTCGGCGGGGACCACCAGGGCCCGGCTGTCGGACGCCTTTGCGGTCAGGTACGCGGCGGTCTGCTTCCACTGCGAGGGCAGCGCCTTGAAGGAGCCCGGCTGGACGATGCTGCCGTTCAGGTAGGGGAGCGCGAGGCCGGGCAGTACCGCGAGTGCGACCAGAGCCGGGACCAGCCGCGGTCGGCCGGCCACCCGGGGCAGCGGCCGGCCGCACAGGTGCGCCAGGCCCAGGGCCAGCGCCAGCGCGAGGCCGGTCTGGAACTTGTAGATGTTGCGCAGCGGCGCCAGCGCGCCGTCGAGCAGCTGCTGCACCGTGCTGTGGAAGGGCGCCCCGAGGGAGCCGCCGTACCCGGCGAGGGTGAGCAGCGCGACCGCGGCGACGACCAGCAGCAGCCAGCGCCGCTCGGGCAGGTCGCGGCGGGCGAGCCCGGCCAGGCCGAGCGCTGCCGCGAGCGCGGAGCAGGCGATCACCAGCACGTTCGCCGCGACGTCCCAGCCCGCGGGCAGCCAGGCCGAGCCGAAGTGCAGGTAGGCCACCCAGTTCCCGGCCCCGCGCAGCAGCTCGGTTGCGGACATGGTGGCGGTGGTGGTGGACGCCTGCTCGATGTAGCGCAGGAAGTCGGCGCCGTAGGAGTTGAGCAGCACCAGCGGCACGGCCCACCAGGCGGTGGCGAGCAGCACGCCGGGCACCCACCAGGCGATCAGGCGCCACTTGCGGCTGCCCCCTGGCCGGCTGAGCAGGTAGAGCCCGACCGGCAGCAGTGAGGCCGCGACCGAGGTCGCGTTGACGCCGCCCATGAGCGGGATGACCAGTGCGGAGCGCAGTGCGGCGGCGCGCGCCGAGACGAAGCGGGTGAGCGGCAGCAGGACCCAGGGCAGGACCGCGCCGGGCAGTGCGGCGGCGGAGGTGGAGCCCACCACGATGGTGAACACCGGCCACAGCGCGTAGCAGGCCGCGCCGAGCAGCCGGCTCGGCCGGGAGCCGTACCCGAGGCGTTCGGCGAGCCGCAAAGCGCCCCAGAAAGCGGCGGTCACCACCAGCGACAGCCACAGCCGCTCCGCCAGCCAGACCGGCAGCTGGAGCAGATCGGTGATCAGGTAGTACGGCAGCATCGGGAAGGCGTAGCCGACGTACTGGTTGGACAGACCGCCGAAGCTGCCCTCGCTCTGCCAGAGCGTTCCGAGCGAGCCGAGGAAACCCACCGGGTCGAGCGCGACGGCGAGTTTGGTGTCGAAGGCGATCCGTCCGGGCGCGGCGGCCAGGAAGGCGGACAGGACCAGCAGCCAGAAGACGGCGAGCCAGCGGCGGCCGGTACGGGGCTCGGGGCGCGGCCTCGAGGGCGGCGCGGCGGGGAGCTGCAGAGTGGGGGCGCTCATTCGGAGGTTCTCCGCATCACCAGGAGAAGATTCCAGGACGCGATCTCGCGCAGGCCTGGAATACGGACGAGGGTCTCGGCCAGGAACGGCCAGTAGCGCGATCGTGCGGAAAGGATCTCGACATCGGCGCGCCCGCGTACGTGACGCAGCACCGGTCCGATGTGCACTCGGTAGAGGTTTTCGCCGAGGGTGTGCTTGGCACTGTGCCCGGTGCGCCGCTGGTAGCGGCGCCGGGCCCGGTCGGCGCCGAGCAGGTGCCAGGGCGAGGTCTCGTGGCCGCCCCACGGGGAGAGCCAGTTGGTGTAGGAGACGTAGACCAGGCCGCCGGGGCGGGTGACACGCACCATTTCGCTGATGAAGGTCTCCGGGTCCGGCACGTGCTCCAGCACGTTGGAGGAGAAGCAGACGTCGGCGGCGCCGTCGCTGAGCGGTAGCCAGTACCCGTCCGCGACGACAGCGTGGTCGGGTGCGAGCCCACCGCGCGCGTGCAGCTCGGCAAGGTCCGGTTCGAAGAGGAAGGCGTGCGCGCCGCGGGCCCGGAACGCCTCGGTGAAGTGGCCGGCGGCGCCGCCGACGTCGGCCACCACGGCCCCGGCCAGGGGTGTGTACCGCTCGACCTGGTCGGCGGCGTCCTCGGCCAGCAACGAGTAGAACGTCTCCGGGTCGCTCTGCTCGCTGCGGAACGCTCGGAACAGCGCGAGGGAGCGTCGTAGAGAGGGGTCTTTCACGAGCGCTCCGCCGTGGTCGGGGCCGGGGGCTCGGCCATGGTGCGTCCGGCCCCGGCCCGCCCGGAGGCGTGCAGGGCCACGGCCTCGGCGGCAGCGGCCTGGAAGCGGTCGACGCTGTGCCCCCAGGTGAACTGCTCCGCGTGGCGGCGGGCCGCCGAACCCATCGCGGCGCGCCGCTCGGCGGACAGGGCCAGCGCGCACCAGGCCGCGGCGAACCCGCTCTCCGCCCGGGCGAGCAGGCCGGTGCGGCCGTGGACGACGGAGTCCCGCAGGCCCGGAATCTCGAAACCCACCGCGGGCGTGCCGCGGATGGCGGCCTCCGTGACCACCAGGCCCCATCCCTCCAGGGAGGAGGGGTGCAGCAGCAGCCAGCTCCGGCAGAGCAGCCGGTGCTTCTCGGCTTCGTCGACCCGCCCGGCGAAGACCACATCGGGCCCGGCCTGCGCCTCCAAGCGGTCCCGCTCCGGGCCGTCGCCCACGATCACCAGCTTGCCGCCGGTGATCGGGCGGACCCGCTCCCACAGACGCAGCAGCAGGTCGATCCGCTTGTACTCCACCAGCCTGCCCACGGCGGTGAACAGCGGTTCGTCGGATTCGGGGAGCAGCGGCGCGGGGGCCTCGACCCCATTGGGAACGAGATGGATGCGGTCGGCCGGTACGCCGATCCGCACCATCGCCTCGGCGGTGGACGGGGACACCGCGACCATCAGGCTGCGGCGGTGGGTCCGGGTCAGCGCGCGGTGTTCCAGCATCCGGCCGGCCCGGGCGACCGGTCCGGGCAGGCGCTGGTCCCAGAGATCGGTGTGCACGTGGTTGACGAGGCACATCACCGGTCCCCGGTGCCACAGCGGCGCCAGGTACGGGACGCCGTTGCAGACCTCGACCAGCAGGTCGGTCTCGCCGACGCTGCGGCCGAACGCGCCCGGCGTGCGGAGGAAGTGGTCGTACGTGCCGCCGGCGGAGACCACGCGGTAGTTGCGGTCGACGGACGGTTCCGGGCCTCCGCAGAGCAGAGTGACCTCGTGCCCGCGATCGGCCAGTCCGGAAGACAGCCGGTCGACGAGCAGTTCCGAACCGCCGGCGGCGGGGTTGGCCAGGTCGCGCCAGGCGAGAACGGTGATCCGGCGTGGGACCTCCGGCGACGGTCGCACGGCCGTCGTGGCCGGAGGTGGGTGCGGGGATATCTGATGTGCCATGGGAGCTCCTGGGAGGGGCAGTGCTCAAGGCAGTGAGGGCAGGGATACGCAGGGATACGCAGGGATGCGCGGGGACGTGCAGGGGACCGGGGGTGTCCGGGGGTGGCCTGGGGCGGCCGGTGGGGCAGTCGCACGGGAGGGACCGGGGGATGTGCGTCTGGCGGCGCGCGGGTGGCGCGCGCCGCCAGTGTGTGCTGTTGCTACCGCCCGGTACTACTCACCAAATTGCTAAATTCCCGTCGAGTTCACGTGGAATTAGGTGAATCCTCTATCACTTCGGCGAGCGACGGTTGTCACTGCGAGGCGCGACGGCGCAGCAGCACGCCGGCCGCAAGCAGGCAGACGAGGCCCGCGACGCCGGCGGCGACGGGGGCGGTGGTGCCCACCAGGTTCAGCTTGCGGGCGGCGGCCTGCGCGGTCCGCACCTGGCCGTCCCGGCTCTCCGCCGTCATGGTGAGATCCGCCCGCAGCAGGGCCAGCAGGTCAGGGCCCTCGGCCGAGGTCCGCAGGGTCACCAGCGGCTGCGTACGGGCGTCCATCACGGTGCCGGTGACCGGGTCCACAACCACTTTGAACCCGCTGTTCGCGTAGTAGCGGTCGGCGACGACCTGACTGCGGTCGGCCAGTCCGAGCAGTTTGCCGGGGACCTGCTGGGTCCCGACCTTGGTCGGGGCGAGCACGGCGCCGTAGCGGTAGCCGAGCCGGCCGTTCACGGTCGTGGAGCCCTGGAAGTCAAGGGTCACAGTGCCGCCCAGCGTGGAGTCCCAGTAGACGTACGGGCGCTTGGCCAGGCCGAACGGGAACTTCAGGTAGGCCTCGCCGGAGAAGGAGGGGCTCTCGCCGTGCGAGTGCAGCGGCAGGTTGGTGCTGCGGTCGGTCACCCAGCGTTCCACCGTCCATTGGACGGACCTGCGCGGGTCGCGGAGCTCGAGCGTGGCGGCGGTGTCGATCTGTGTGGATATGTCCATGACTGCGCGGGTCGGTCCGCTCTGCGCGACGTTGCCCACCACTCGCCGGGTGAGCGTGAGGTCCTGGACCGGGCTCACGGCGACGGCCTTGGTGTCGAAGACGGTGCCACTGCCGGTGAAGACGGTGGTGGTGTTGGTGTCGATCGGAGTCTTGCGGAGGTTCGGCAGCGCGTACCAGTGCAGCAGCGGCGCCATTACCAGGAGGAAGGCCGCGACGGCGGTCAGCACCAGGCCGGTGCGGGACAGGCGCCGGGGCGCCGGGGGAGGTTCGGGGTGTTCCCCCGCGGACTGGTCGAGGATCTGACCTGTGGGCACGGGCATGATTACGCTCCGTAAGGGATTGGGGTCGGCACAGACCGTGCGGTGGTGAAGGCAGTGGTGCGACGAAAGGTCCCCAACGGCTGCCGAAGGTGAGGCAGGTCCCGTGTACATCCCCTGAGCGCGGAACCGTAGGTCCCCCCTTGACGGATTGTCAACGCCAGGGCAAAACTGTGCGGGCACGGGACCGGGCCGGTGCGAATGGTGTCGCTTGTCGTTCCGCCCCGCTTGCTCGGGGCCCACGAAAGGGACATTCCGCAGCCATGCGTACCCGACGCCCCGTTCTCGCCGTCGTCCTCACCGCCGCGACGGGGGCACTCCTCGCCATCGCCGCCGTACTCGCCCTGGTCGCTTTCACGACCGCGGCTCCCGCCCAACCCGACGTGCCGCTCGTCTCCTTTACCGGCTGATCCCGACGGACTCCCAGGGAGGCTGCCCGCATGAGCGTACGAACCGATCCCGCTCCGGTTGCCGCCGCACCGCGGTCGGCCTCCCTGTGGAGCGCCGTGAGCACCGCCGACACCGAGCGGTTCATCAGCCTCGCCTCCGCAGAGATCCCCACGCTCTCGATCGAGGTGATGCAGCAGATCCACGCCCAGTTCCCGCAGGTCGTGGAGATCTTCGACGACCACGGCGTCTCGGGCGTCCTCACCCGGATCAGACTGGCCCTCGGCCCCTTCGTCGAGAGTGTCCGGGTGGCCGGCGGCCCGAAGATATCGGGGGACGGCGCCGTACGCTTCCGCGAGGTCGCCGCCTCCCTCAACCGGTGCGAGACCCTGCCCGGGCCCGCGCTCGACTTCATGCGCGCGGTCTACCGCTTCGGGGCACGGGTGTCCTGGCGCCGGCTCACCGAGATCGCGGACGGAGTGGGGATCCCGCCCGCTGCGATGTACGAGCTGGCCGAGGCCGGTTTCGACTACATCGAAGCCCTCGTCGGTGAGGCGACCCGGGACCAGCTCGGCAACGAGTCCCTGGCCGCCGGCGAACGGCTTCGCCGCCAGTGCCGCCTGGTGGGGCTGCTGCTGGCGGACCAGCCGACCAACCTCGAGGCGATGGCCCAGTACGCCGCCAACATCGGCTGGCGGCTCCCGGAAACGGTCGCGATCGCCGTTCTCAGCCGCCACGAGAACGTGCTCCTGCCGCCGGCCCTCGGCGCAGGCATCCTGCTCGACTGGGAGAGCGAGCAGCCCCGGCTGGTCGTCCCGGGCTCCGCCCAGGCCGGCCGGGCTGACGCGCTCCGCCAGGCTCTCCCGGGGTGGAGCGGCGCGCTGGGGCCGACCGTGCCGTTGGCCCAGGCGGCTCGCTCGTTGCACTGGGCGCAGACGGCGGTCGGCCTCATCGCGGCCGGGGCCCTGCCGTCCCGGGGGGTGGTTGAGAGGCACGGACGAAACACAAAAACACCCCTCTCTCCCCGCCACCACCACACCCCCAAACCCCCCCGCCGCTCCCACCCCCCACC
>NZ_JBHWMB010000022.1:91262-118284 GCF_042730015.1 Streptomyces sp. NPDC059957
AGGAGAGGGGCCCCCCTCGTGTCGGCTGGCCCCCCCCCTCTTTTGGGTTCCCCCACCCACACAAACCCCCCCCCGGCACTGCTCCTGCTGCCCCCCGCCGAACTGATCGACGACCTGGCCGCAGGCTGCCTCGCACCACTGGCTGCCTGCAGGCCGGGTCAGGCGGACCGGCTCGCGGACACGCTGCTGGCCTGGCTCCAGACCCGGGGCGGCGCGGCGGAGGTGGCGGCGCGGATCGGCGTCCACCCCCAGACGGTCCGCTACCGGATGCGTCAGCTGAGGGAATTGTGGGGCGACGCGCTGGACGACCACGATCAGCGCTTCGCCCTGGAGCTGGTGCTCCGCGCCCGGAAACTGCAGTCGCCGCTCTCGCCGATGGGGCCCTTTCGCGATCTGATGGCGGGCCATCAGGCGGGAGTCGAGTAGGACCACGGCGCTGCAGGCCGCCGCCGGGCTCGTGCTGTTCGGGCTGTTCTCCCGGACCCCGGCGGATCGGGCGGAGCCCCGGCGGCGCGTGCGCGGGCTCCCGCCGGGACTACCGGGCGGCGCGCCGTCGACGCGCCCGCTCGAACTCGGCAACGTCCGACATCCACGGACCGTGCTGTTCGAGTGCGGCGCAGCCGCCGCGGACGAAGGCGCTCACCAGGCTCCGGTAGCCGCCGATCCCGTCGACCAGGCCGTACTCGACCCGGTACTCCGGATCCGCAGCTCGCCGTCCTCGCGGATCACGTTCGGGATCCAGCCGCTGTTGCGCGTGAAAACGATGTCTTTCATGGACTCAGTCCTTCCCGGAGCGGGCACCGGCCGGCATCACGGCGATGGTGCAGCCCGACCGCGCACCGGCTGTTCAGGACCACCGTGCGAACTCGATGTCGAGGCGTGAGTCGGTGCGAACCCGGACTTCGCCCCCTGCGGCCCCGGTCGGGGTGTCGACCCGTTCGATGCCGAGGAACTCGATCAACTTGAGCAGCTCGGCTCGTTCGGCTCGGTCATCGTCGACACCGTGCGAGTCGAAGAAGACGTAGTACTGGTCGCTCGGGTCCACGTAGCCCGAATCTGCCCAGATCCGAGCGACTTCTTCGATGGCCGCTGCTTCCGTCGTGATCGTGGCGGCGCGGGCGGCACCGCGAGACTCCGGTGACGCGTCGAGGTCGGAGAGGTCGGAGAACCACTGGCCGAAGCGGTCGAGGCCGGCATATCCGTTCTCGAAGAACAGCATCGCGCTCGGAAGGTAGCGATTGCCCCTGTCGACCTGGAGGTATTCCGCCCGAGTTTGGTCCGCACCCCGGATCCGGGAGATCACACCTTGCCCGGGCATGAGTACCAAACTCTGCCCCGACGGTTCGTCCTTGATGGTGTAGGTGTCGGAATCTCGACCACGGAAGAACGCGGAGAACGCTACGTAGGCTTCCTGAGGGTCGCCCACGGAGACCTGTCGGTCGTTTCCATCACCGATGGCGAAGACGAACTGCCTCGGTCCGGGGTCGTAGGGGCGAGCCATGTGCGTCCTTCGTTCATGTGTGACAACTCCACGAGCGTAGCCCGCAGCCGGCTCCGGATCTCGGCCGGTGGCGGTCTCTCGCAGATCTTGCCGGTCGAGCCCGGTCCCTCCCCAGCTACCGCTGGGGGAGCAAGCCGCATCGCCCTCCTCCCTTGCGCACCTGGGGGTGGCAGTTGGGGAGACCGGGTAGCATCCGCGCCCAGGAGGGGGTGGCGCGTGGTGAAGGCGGTGGCGTTGTGTCTGGCAGCGGCGTTGACGGCCGCAGTGGCTGTACTTGCCTCACTCGCGGCCAACGCCGCTACGTCACATAGTCGTTGGCCGGGCCTCCTCGACACCGTTCGGACCGATCCATGGCCGTGGGTCGGCGTGCTCGGCGTAGCGGCGATGGCGTTCCCGCCCAGTCCGGGGACGGACGGAACCCCTGACCCGTGGGCCGACCAGGCCATCCGGACGCCGCCACCGGCCACTCGCGCGGCACTGACGCGCCGCCGTGGAAGGCCGGTATCCGAATCGTTCCCGACGAGGTGGCCTGCGATGATCGGTGAATGAGCGAGCACGAGTGGCAGGCGTTGACCACGTCCGAGGAAGCGTTCATGGTCAATTCGTACGAGATCGACATCCTGGCCGGTGTCCGGGGAGATCTCGACGATGTAGATCAAGCCCGGCCCGTGAAGGAGCTGGCACGGATCTTGCTCACTCTCATCGATCGTGGATGGATCGAGGTTCGTCGAGTCGCGCCATGGACGTCCCCGTCAGGAGAAGAGGGCTTCCAGCCCGGGGAGTTGGTGTCTCGTGATCAGCTTCCGGCGGTCCTGGAAGACGCATCCAGCTGGGAGTACCCGGACGACGGCAACTGGATCGGTGCGGTGACCTTGGTGGAGACGGAAGCGGGTAAGAAGATCACCCGTCGTTCTCCCGAGGAGACGGCCGAGTAGACCGCCGCGCCCCTCAGGCCGCTGCTGCAGCCCAGGGGGATTGAGGCCGACGTACCAGCGGGGCCGTAGGAACCCACCCGTGTCTCATGGCGGCTCGGAACAGCCCCGGCTCCGGAGCGGGGGCGGGCGGGGGCCGAACATCCCGTCCGCGCCGGGTCTGCGGATGGGCCGATCGGGGGAGGACGGCGCCGGGGCGTACGGCCTAGCCTGGACCGGCAGCAGTGGGAGACCGGGGGGCCGAGTCCGAAGGAAGAGTGCCTCCATGGGCATCGCCAGCAGTTCTGCAAGCCGTCTCCGGGCGGGATCCGCTGTGGCGGCTGCTGCCGTCCTCGTCCTGTTGGCGGCCGCCGGTGCACCGGCCTTCGCGGCCCCGGGCGGCCAGGCGGCCCCGGCCGGCGGGCCGGCCGGGCCCTCAGTGGCGGGCCGGTCATCCGCCGTAAGCGCCTACGGCCCGGCTCAGGTGCCGCTGGGCATCTCCCGGCTGGCGCAGGGCCCGGGTCGCGACATCGCCATCACCATCGACGACGGTCCGGACCCGCGCTGGACGCCCCAGGTCCTCGAGGTGCTGCGGGAGAACCACGTCAAGGCCACCTTCTGCATGATCGGTACCAGCGCCCAGCAGTATCCGGATCTGGTGCGCTCCGTCGCGGCCGCGGGGCACAGCCTCTGCGACCACTCCGTCGACCACGACGTGACCATGGACCACAAGCCCGTCGCGTACCAACGGCAGCAGATCCTCGACGGCAAGTCCATGATCGAGCGGGCCGCGCCGGGGGTGGCCGTCCGCTACTACCGGGCTCCCGGTGGCGCCTTCACCCCCGACAGCCGGGCGATAGCTGCCGCGAGCGGGATGCGGCCGCTGGGCTGGAGCGTGGACCCCAAGGACTGGAGCAGGCCGGGCCTGCCGGCGATCGTCGCCGCCGTGGAGGGAAACCTGCCCGCGCAGCCGACGGTCCTCTTCCACGACGGGGGCGGCGACCGCAGCGAGACGGTCGCAGCGCTCAAGGAGTACCTGCCGTGGCTCAAGGGGCAGGGCTACACCTTCACCTTTCCGAAGCTCGCCACCCCGTAGAGCCGCGCCCACCCGCTCGACGGGCGCGGCGAACCAAGACGGGAACGCCGTCCGGTTCCCCCTCCGAGGCGTGACATGCGTCACTGTCGGCGTGCTGCCATGGCGGCCTCCGCGGTGATCCTCTGGCATGGACATTTCGCCGTATGTACCTGTTTGGCGGTGACATGCCGTACTCCGCCAGAAACGGAAGTCGACGTTCCTGTTTCCTCGTCTTCAACACGGCTGACGGGGGTGGGTTCTGTCGGCGGGCCAGGCGGGTGCGGCCCTGGCCGCGACGCGGGATGCACGATCTTGCGGCCGTTTCAAGCCGCCTCCCGAAGGTCCTGCGCGGCTGAGCGGCGGCGGCTTGCCAGGCCGTCGGCGGGCTTCTAAGAATGGCGATTCCTCCGGCGCCTTCGCGGTCCGGCGCCGGGAGCTTCGCGATCACCGAGTGAGGTCCCGCATGAAGAAGCACCGTAGGAAGACGCACCACAGGAAGATATCCGTCGCCATCGGGGCACTGGCACTCGTGGCCGTACCCACCACGGCCATGGCCTGCCTCGACCCACAGGAGGCCGGCCCGATGCGGTCCGTCGCCGCCGAGCAGGACAGCCGTCCCGGGTACCCAGACTCCCAGGGCGAGCCCTATACCGACCCCTACACCAACCCCTACGGCGACCCTGGCGCGCAGCAGCCCGCGGAGGTCCCGGTTCAGGTCGGCGGCCCCGCCGAGATCGTCGAGCAGCCGGTCGTCCAGCCGCCCGCCGAGCAGGCCGGGACGCCCTCGCCCTCGGACTCCGCGGCACCCTCCGGTGCACCGGCCGAGGTCCTCGCGCTCGTCAACAAGGAGCGCGCCACGGTCGGGTGCCCCGCGTTGACCGTCAACGAGAAGCTCACGAAGGCCGCGCAGGACCACAGTGAGGACATGGCGGCCCACTCCAACATGTCCCACACCGGCTCCGACGGATCCGACCCGGGTCAGCGGATCACCCGTGCCGGGTACCAGTGGAGTACGTACGCGGAGAACGTCGCGTACGGCTACCCCACCGCCGCCCAGGTCATGGAGGGCTGGATGAACAGCCCGGGTCACAAGCGGAACATCCTCGACTGCGACGTCAAGGAGATCGGCATCGGCCTCGCACAGCCCGGTCAGTACTGGACGCAGGACTTCGGCGCCGCCCGCTGATCCGGCCGCTTCGCAGCCGACGTACGACGAGTGAAGGCGGGCGGCGCGGCCGGTATCCGTCCGCCTTCGCCGGCGTGCACGTCGCCACCGCTGTGCGGGTGGCCGTACGGATCCACAGGGCCGTGTTCAGCCCGTGCCGGGTTGCGTGCCGGATCCCGGTTCGGCCGCGGGCTCGACGAGCTGCTCGCGCAGGTACCGCCACACGACCGCGATCAGTGCCGCCGCCGGTACCGCCAGCAGGCTGCCGACCACTCCGGCGAGACTGCCTCCCAGGGTCACCGCCAGCAGCACCACCGCCGCGTGGAGCCCGAGACCGCGGCTCTGGATCATGGGCTGGAAGACGTTGCCCTCCAGCTGCTGCACCACGATGATGATCACCAGCACGATCAGCGCGTCCGTCAGGCCGTTCGAGACCAGCGCGATGAGCACCGCGACCAGGCCGGCGAACAGGGCACCCACGATCGGCACGAACGCGGACACGAAGGTCAGTACCGCCAGGGGCAGCACCAGGGGAACACCGACGATCCACAGCCCCAGCCCGATGAAGACGGCGTCGAGCAGACCGACGAACGCCTGGGAGCGCACGAACGAACCGAGGGTCTCCCAGCCGCGCTCCGCGACGACGGGGACGTCGGTGGCGAGCCGGCCGGGGAGTTGCCGGGTGAGCCACGGCAGGAACCGCGGGCCGTCCTTGAGGAAGAAGAACATCAGGAAGAGTGCCAGGACGGCGGTGACCAGACCGCTGAAGATGGTGCTCACGCCGGTGACGACCGTGGACACCGTCGTGCCGACGCTGTGCTGGACCTTGTCGACCGCGCTGTCGAACGCCGCCGTGATCTGGGCGTCTCCGATGTTCAGCGGCGGCCCGGCAGCCCACCCGCGCAGCTGCTGGATCCCCTTGACCACGCCGTCGCCCAGCTCGCCGGCCTGCGATGCCACCGGTACGGCGATCAGCGCCACGACACCTGCGGCGACCACGAGGAACAGTACGGTCACCAGGGAAGCGGCCACGGCGGGAGGCCACCCGCGTCGGCGCAGGTAAGCGACCAGGGGCCAGGTCAGTGTGGTGAGCAACAGGGCGACGACCAGCGGCCAGAGCACCGACCACATCCGCCCCAGGAGCCACAACGTCACGGCGGCCATGACGATGACCAGCAACAACTCGGCACTGACCCGTGCGGACGCCCGTAGCGCGGACGCGGTTTTACTCGAACTCAGCGTGTCAGACATGGGCTCACCCTATGGAACGTCCCGACGCCTGCGTGTCCCTGGCCCCCAGGGGCGCGGCTCACGAGGGTGAGACACGGCCGGACTCGGCAACTCCCGCGCTGCTCCTGCGGCTTCGATCAGCCCTACGGGAAATGGTGCGGGGTACCGGCAGCTCCGGACCGCGCACCGTGCCCGTGGCCTGCCGGGCCGGGCATGGAGAGGGGAATGCAGGGTATTCGCGGAGCATGACGGCTGGTGGAGCGGTACGCGAGGGTGTGGAGACCGCGTCGAGCGGCGGCAGGGCGCGGGGGGTGCTGGCCCGGTGCGGCCTGGTGACGCGTGGGCTGCTCTACGTGCTCATCGGTGTACTCGCGGTGCGCGTGGCCTTCGGTGTGAGCGGTGGTGAGTCGGCGGACCGGACGGGCGCACTGCAGGAGCTCGCGGAGAAGCCCTTCGGCGGTGTCCTCGTATGGGCCGTCGGCATCGGCCTGGTCTGCATGACGCTGTGGCGGCTTTCGGAGGCGGTGCTGGGCGCGGCCGGCCCCGACGGGGACAAGCCCGGCAAGCGACTGGCCGCGGCGGCCCGGGCCGTGTTCTACGGCGTCGTCGCGTTCTCCGTACTCTCCTTCGCCGCCGGCACCGGCGGTGGCGGCCAGTCCGGTGACGAGCAGTCGCGCGATGTGACGGCCCGGGTGCTCGATGTGCCCGGTGGTCCGTGGTGGGTGGGGGCAGCGGGCGCGGGGATCGCCATCGGCGGCGTCGTGATCGCCGTACAGGCGGCGCGGCGTACCTTCCGCAAGCACTTGGCGATGGACCGGCAGCCCGAGGGGGTCCGCAGGGCGGTCGAGATCCTCGGGGTGGTGGGCGGTGTGGCGCGCGGCGCCGTCTTCGCCGCGGCCGGTGCTTTCGCCGTGCACGCCGCCGTGAGCTACGACCCGGCGAAGGCGAAGGGGGTCGACGACACCCTCCGTGCGTTCACCCAGACCCCCGCGGGCCCGTGGCTGCTCATGGTGGTCGCCGCCGGGCTCGTGCTGTTCGGGCTGTTCTCCTGGGCCATGGCCTGTTGGCGCCGGGTCTGAGCATGCAGACGGGGAGCCGGGGTGAGCGTTCGCGGTCGGCCCGGCACGTCGTTGCGCGATCCGCGACACGAACCGGATTCCACTGCCGGGACGCGACGACAGCCGTACCGTCACGGGCCCGGTGCCTCGGAACGTCCTCGGATCTCAGGACCTGCGCCGACCGCTTCCGTCAGCGTGCCCATGACCTGGACCGCCTCCCCGTCCGTGAGCCCTTGCTCCCGGCACAGAGGACGCCACGAGGAGAACGCCGCGGCGTGTCCGATCACCGCACGCAGGACCGGGTCGCGGGCCTCCGGCCAGGCATCGGCCAGCACCTCGACGTACTGCCGGGTCCTCTCCGCTCTGGCCTCGCGGATCGGCTCGGGCACGGAGTGCGCGTCGCGGATGACCAGCGCCGGCATCTGCTCGCCCGCGCGGTAGAAGCGGTAGAGGTCGGCAAGCCCGCTCGACAGCCGCTCGACGGGGTTCTCGATCGCGCCCCACTCTTGGGGTCGGGGCAGCTCCTGCTGTGACAGCCAGTGTCCCGAGCAGGCCTCGAACTCGATCGTCACCGAGGGCGAGATCGGTTTCCGCTCCGGCGATCGCGAAACCGTACTGGGACCCGGCGGCTACATCACCAAGCCGCGCGGGGAGCTCCACGCGATGTGGAACGCCGGCCCCGTCCCGGCCCGGATGATCGAGATCATCAGTCCGGCCGGATTCGAGCACTTCTTCCGCGAGCTGGCCGAGATGCTCGCCGACGGGCCACCGCCGACCCAGGACGCAGTGCCGGTGCTCGCCGCCAAGTACGGGCTCGAGTTCGGACGGCCGACCTGGCTGCCCGAGGTCATCTCGCGGTTCGGTCTGACACCACCCGCCGTCTGGCCGAGGTCCGGCGCACCTGATCCGAGCCTGCGCATCAGCATCCAGAGCACGCCTTCCGGGTCCATCCCGTTGACCGGCTCGTCGAACGGTCTAGCCGCGGGCCCGCCTGCGGCGCAGGAAGATGCCGACGGCCGCCCCGGCCAGGGCCGTTGTCGCCACTCCCGCCGTTGTCCACCAGACGGCGGGACCCGTGCCGGGCTCCGCCGGGGTGCCGGAGACCGTCGCAGGTGTCGGCGTCGGCGTCGGCGTCGGGGTCTGCGCCCGCGTCCCGGTCGGCGCGGGCGAAGGGTCGGCGGGGCGGGGACCCGGGGTGCCGGTCGTCGGGGCCGGGTCCACCACCGGTACGCCGACTTCGAGTTCGCCGTGCCCGAGGGCGGGGAAGCCCACGTCCACGCTGACCTTCCAGGCACCGGGCGGCAGGGATTCGGCCGTGGTCCAGCCGGCCGGCGTCGCGGCGGGATCGCGCACCAGCCGCCAGGGCCCCAGCGTGCGGGCGCCGTCGGCGCTGACCGCGTTCACGGTGGCGGCGACCGCCTCCTCGACGGCGTCGCCGTCGTTCTCCCAGGTGACGTCCGCGGTGACGTGGCCTTCCCGCTGCCCCGTGACCACCACCTTCACGGTGTCGCCGTGTGCGTGCGCCACGGCAGGGGACAGCAGCATCAGGCCGACGGCGGTCAGGACGGCCTGGAAAGCGATTCGTATGCGCATCGTGGCGTGCTCCCGGTGGGGTGAGGGGCCGGCGGACGGCCGCGCGACGCGGCCGTCCGCCGGAGGGAACTTCAGGAGGCTGTCGGGGTCAGCCGACCTTCTGCACGGTCCAGACCTGGGGAGCCCGGCCGTCCGCGCGCTGGAGGTCGAGCAGCCAGTTCCCGTAGTAGGGGCGGCTGCTCACGGTCAGGGCGAAGCCGCCGCTCGGGTCGGTGACGCTCACCCCACCACCACGAGCGGTCAGCTTCCAGCTCTGCGCACCGGCGCGCCCGCAGGGCTGCTGCGCGACCCACATGCCCGCGGCGGGAGTACCGCCCGGCTGCAGGCACTTGCCGGAGACCGCGGAGCGGATGCGGACGAGTCCGCTGCCCGCGTCGTCGAAGTACCACTGCTGCTGCGCGTACCCGTTGGAGCGCGCCCCGACGAGCACGGTGCCGTCGGCGCCGCGCCCGCCCCACACCTCGGCGGCCATGCCGGTGCTGCCGTTCCCGAGCAGGTACCGGGTTCCCGGGGTCGTTGCGCCGCCGCCCGTGCCCTTCGTACGGAAGGACGCGGCCTTGCCGGCTCCGCTGTCCCGGCCGGCGCTGTCGCGGACGGAGACGGCGACCGTGTACGAGGTGTCGGGCCGGAGGTTGTAGACGCGCAGCACCGGGGACTGGACCCAGCCCAGGTGCTTGCCGTTCAGCAGGACCTGGTACCAGGCTGCTCCCTCGACCTTGGGCCAGCTCACGACGGCGGAGTCTGCCTGGATCTGGCCGACGGTCACGGCCGGTCCGCCCGTGGGCTTCTTGGTCGGGCTGGGCGTCGGCTTCTTGGTCGGAGAGGGGCTCGGGCTCGGGTTCGGACCGGGGTCGGTGCCGCCGCCCTTGTTCTTCATCAGGAACTGGTTGTCGGCGATGTTCCAGTGCGTGGCCAGGTAACTGCCGGCCTTGGGGCTGGTGTGGAAGTAGTCGTCGTGGTTGCAGTCCAAGATGTTCTCGGAGGCCTGGTTGGTGCAGATGTTGCGCATCTGCGGGTAGTACGGGGTGTCCGAGTAGCACATGACGTCGAACTCGTCGGTGCAGTGCGCGCCGCGGCTGGTGTTCGGGGCGCTGTTGTTGACCGCGCCCAGGTTGTGGCCGAGTTCGTGCGCCGCGGTGTGGCCGCCCCAGCAGCCGGAGTCCGTACGTCCGTACGAGGGACCGAAGTTGCTGATGTTGGCCTGGCCGGGCCGCTCGTCGCCGTTGAAGGTTCCTATGCCGCAGTAGACCTTGGTGTCCGCGAAGATCATGTACTTGCGGTCGCGACGGTCGAGCCCCTTGCCGGCGAGCGCGGCGTTGGTCGCGCTGAACTCCGCGAGCGCGGAGTCCGGGAGCTCGACGTTGAGCACGGTCGGGGTGCAGTCGGCGGCCGTCACGTAGCGGATGTGCCGGACGCCTCCGGTCTCCTGGGCGCTGGCGGAGTAGATGAGGTCGGCGTCGGCCGCCCATTTGCGGAACGAGGCCACGTACTCGGAGTAGCGGTCACGGCCGGGACCGTGGACGTACACGACCTGGACCCGGTTGCCCGTGCTGCCGTCTCCGTCGCACTGGACGGTCTGGCCCGCGGGTCCGGCGGCGACGGCGGCGACCGCCTGGCCGGCGCCGGAGGGCGCGGGCGCGGCGGACTTGTCGGCCGCGCGGTCGGCGTCGGCCGCGGGCGCGTCCTGAGGACGCCCGCCGCCCACGCCGGCCGCCGGGTCGTCGGCGGCGGGTCGGGTCGGGTCGGCCGCCGGTGCCGAGGCCTTGACGGCGGGCGCGATGTCCTTCGTTATGTCGACGCCCTTGGGCGGGGCGTCGGGGCCGTGGGTGCACAGACCCGCGCCGGTCCGGTAGACGCCGGCACACCGGTCGCCCTTGGGGGCGGGGGCGAGGCCGTCGTAGACCATGCCGCGCGCGCTCTCGTTGGCGGGCGCGGCCGCGAGGGGTTCGGGCTCCTGGTCCCGGGCGGGCGCGGCGGCCGGTGCGGCGGCCCCCGTACCGGCTTGTACGGACACGGCCTGGGCATCCTCGCCCAGTCCGGAGTAGGCGATGCCGGCGGCGAGCACCGCCGCCGAGGCCATGGCGGCGGTGAGGAGCATCAACCGCCGCGGCTTGCGGCGGTGTTCGCGCCGTCTGCTTCGTCCTGGCATGGGCACCTCAAGTGAACGTCGGATGAGTGGGTGCGCGGAAGCCTGCCAGACGAATGCGGCGGAGAATTCGGACAAAGAGGAGTGCGGTTCGAGAAATCGTTCCGTTACCTATCTGTCGGATCTGATGAACACTCAATAGGCAATAAAACAAGGGGAGTTACGCGCGTCATGCAGTATTGGTCCAGGCCTTATCGGGGGTAGTCGTTATCCAATCGAGATAACAAGTGGGGTGCTGTTGACGGGAATTCAGTCAAGGATTCACCTAATTACTACCTGTCGAATTCCCTTGGTCACGACCCGTGAGGAACCGCCGAACTGGAGGACGGCGCGGTGCCGAACGCCCCGTAGGGGAGGGGATCCTGGCCTCGCGGGTCGATTCCTGTTGGTGCGCCAGGCCGAGGAGTCGGGAGGGCGCGTGGCAGGGTGGTGCGTATGCCATCACTCTCGCTTCGCATCGTCGGCCGCGATCTCCCGGGGCGTGAATGCGGCGGATACCGGGACGTCCATGTAGCCGTGCAGCGCGGGCGCGACCCCGAGGGGGCTGTTTCCGGGGACGCCGCGGAGGCGATCTGGGAGTTCACCGTGGAGGTGGTCGCGACGCCGGACGGGGTCCTGGACTTTCGCGGGCCTCACGTCCACGGACGACGTGGGGGCCGGTTCCTGTACCTGACGTGGGGAGAACTGCGGCACGGTGGGGCGTTCACGATGTTCCGCCGCGCCAAGCTGATGCTCGACGACCTCCCGCCACAGGTCGTCGAACGGGGCGTCGCCGAAGCGGAGCTACGCCTGACGGACCGCTGCGGGATGCCCGTGTGCGCCGCGGTGCGCCCGCCCGGCATCGTCTGGAGCTGAACGGACGAGGGCTCGCGCGGCGCTGTTGGTGGCAGCGGCAGCGGCAGCGGCGGTGGTGGCGGTGGCGGTGGCGGTCGGGCGAAGCCTGCCTGCGGGACCGGCTACCGGACGGCATGGCCCACCGCATCGGCCCCGGGGTGTAAACCCGTCGGCCTATGCCCTCGCGAGCTGTCAATCGGTGGGCCGATGCCGTGCGGGAAGGCGCGTGACAGCGTTCTCCTGTGCCCACGGACCAGCCGTATCGGCACAGTTGACGATGCCTCACCACCGGGGGAGAGACTCATGATCACCACACCGTTCGTCGGCCGCGAGCGCATGACGCGCCGCCGCATGCTGGGAGCCGCGCTGGCCGTCGGCGCCGCCGTACCGCTGGCCGCCACCGGCCCCGCGTGGGCCGCCCCGGCCGCGGCCGCCCACGCCTCGACGCGGCTCACACTGCCCGCGCCGACCGGTCCGCATCCGGTGGGCACGGTCCAGGTGCACCTCGTCGACCGCTCACGTCCGGACGCCATCGCGGGGCCCGGGCACTTCCGTGAGCTGATGGCCACCGTTTGGTACCCCGCCCGGGACATCCGGCGGTACCCGGTGGCGCCCTGGATGCCGGCCGGGGCGTTCCGGGCGTTCGTCGAGGACGCCGGGTTCGGCGACCTGGCCTCCCTGGGGCCGCTGACCGCCGGTCACGTGGGCGCTCCGGTACGCAGGTCGGACCGGCGGCTGCCCGTGGTCGTGTTCTCGCACGGCGCGCACAGCCACCAGGGCGACCACACCGTCGTGGTCCAGGAGCTCGCCAGTCACGGATACGCGGTCGTGACGATCGCGCACCAGTACGACACCTACACCGAGTTCCCCGACGGCAGGGTCGCCGTCCCGCTCCAGGACAGGGAGGCGCCGACGCGGCCGGGGGACTTCGCCGCAGACCTGCGCTTCGTACTCGACTGCATCGAGCAGATCGCTGCAGGACGCAATCCGGACGTCGACCGCAAGAGGCTGCCGGCCGGGCTGCTCGGCTCACTCGACCCGCGGCGCACGGGCGCGTTCGGCTGGTCGAAGGGCGGGACGGCCACCGCGTGCGCCACGCTCGCGGACGCGCGGATCCGGGCCGGGCTGAGCCTCGACGGCCCGATGCAGATGAACCCGCCGCTCGCCGGGGACCTGGACCGGCCGTTCATGTTGATGTCCGCCGAGTTCAGCCGGGCCACCGATCCCGCGGTCGCCGCATTCTGGTCGCACCTGCGGGGCCGGCGGCTGGACATCCGAGCCGAGGGAGCCGCCCACATCTCCTACGGCGACAACGAGGCACTGTTCCCACAGGTGGCGAAGCTGTACGGATGGAGCGCGCAGCAGCTCCAGGACGTGATCGGCACCCTCGATCCGGACCAGGCGGTGAGGATCCAGCAGGCCTACCCGCTCGCGTTCTTCGACGAGCACCTGCGCCACCGTCCGGGGCACCTGCTCGACGGGCCGTCCCCGGCCTTCCCGGCAGTGACGTTCCTTCCCTGAGTCCACTCGCGGCGCCACACGCGCACGCGGATCGGCCTCCTCCGAGGTCCGGGCCGCGCGGTGTACTCCTGTGCGCCCCCATGTGCCCCTTCGGTGGCCCGGCCGGCTCCGTTTACGGTTCCGGGCCATGAGTGGATACGCGAAGGAACCGGCCACGCCGACGGAGATCAGCACCCGCGACCTGCCTCCCTCCGACCGGTGGTCCACGACCCCGGTGGTACCGGCCCCGGTCTGCCGTCTGGAGAACTTCCTCGGCGCCGGCCGCGCCGCCCGCCTGCTGAGCTACGCGATCTCCCGGGAGCCGGACTTCCGCGCCGGGGAAGGGGCCACTACGGCATGCACACGGACGCCTCACGGGTCCGCGACGTGAGCACGGCCCTGTCGGCCGTGTACTACCTCCACCGCAAGCCCCGGGGCTTCGGCGGATGCCGGCTCCGCCGTCGTTCCGGATCCTGCCGTGGATGGCCCGCGCGGCCGAACGCACCCGCCCGCTCGCGGATGTCGAGCACGACCACGACGGCGCCCGCCCCATCGCACTCCCGCCGGCCGCCCCTGCCACGCGACTCACCCTCCCCAACTCCCGCACGACACCGTGAACCTGGTGTCGGGGCCACCACAAGCCGTGTGAAGGCGGTCGGTCAACGGCCTGCTCGGGCGGGCGCGTGCGTGGTGCGCAGCGGATCGGGGCCTGCCGCTTTGCGTTGCCGGGGCCGGGGTCGCGGCGGACGTCAGTCGAGCGGTACCGCCGCGAGGCGGTCGGCGGTCTGGGGGTAGAGCCGGTTGCCGCGCTGGACGATCATCGTCGGGCCGTCAGGCATGTTCACGGCGCCCGCGGCGAGCGTCCACGCGACCCGGCGGGCCGCGACGTCCACCGCGACGACCGCCTGACCGGCGCCGCCGACCGCCGCGTAGAGCTCCCCGCGGAACGGGGCGGGAGGCGCCAGCATGGAGACGTACGCGCCCGGGTCGTGGGTCCACACCTTCTTCCCGGTCGACTCGTCGAAGGCCTGGAACTCACCGTCCGCGACGTACACCGTGCCGTTCGCGCAGACGGGCGCGCTCAGCAGCTTCGGGCCCTCCGGCTCCAGCTTCCAGGCCACCGCGCCCGTCATCAGGTCCACCGCCGTGATCCGCTCCTCGAAGTCGAAGACGTGGCGGTCCGAGGCGACCGGGGGGTTGATGCCTCCCGACTTGTCCGTTGACGTCGCCTCCTGGTCGGTGCGGACCCGGCAGGCCCACAGGACGCGGCCGTCGCGCAGGTCGACGGCGAAGACGCGTGCGGGATCCGAGCAGATCAGCCGGCCACCGGAGATGACCGACGACATCATGAGGGAGCCGAGCGAGTCCAGGACGGCGCCCTCGATGCGCGTGCGCCAGCGCAGCTTCCGGGCTCCCAGCTCGTAGGAGAGCAGCCACGCCTGCTCCTGTTGCTGCCGGTCGCCGGACCTGAAGTACGCCTTGAGGTAGAGGCATTCGGCGTCCGCGGCCAGGAGCTGCGTGGTATGGGCGAGATCACCCAGGACGGCCGGGTTGGCCGCGTCGGCGGCGAGGCGTCCGGTGCGCGGGTCCAGATATCCCGCGCTCGCGTTGCCGTCTTCGTCGAAGACGAGGCCGACGAGCTTGTCGCCCGCCACGACCACGTCGGCCTTGGCGGTCCGGGTCTCCCACAGGATCCGGCCGTCGGCGGTCGAGATGCCGCGCAGAACGTCGCTCGTGTGGATCAGGACCTCGTCGGAGGGGACGGCCGGGGTGGAGGTGAACGGGGACGGGACCGACCACAGCGGGGCCGGAGGGGTGCCGGGCGGGCGGGAGGACCGGGCGGGGCCGGGCGCCGCAGTGCGGCCGGTGGAGCCCGGACCGGAGCCCTCGCCGGAGCCCGAGCCCGGGAGGTTCCCGGTGGCCCAGAGCGCCGAGGCGCCCCCCACGACGGTGAGCGCGGCGGCCGCCGTGCCCGCGATCAGGGTGCGGCGGGAGAGCGCACGGCGTGGGGCGGGGGCGCGCAAGGGGGCGGGGGCGATGGTGGCGACGTCGCCGATCCGGCGGGACAGGTCGGCGAGGAGCGCCGGCGGCAGCAGTTCGGCGAACTCCCCGGGGTCGAACGGCCCCCACGCGTCGCGCAGCAGGCCGGGGGCGGGCCGGTCGCCGGGCTCCGGTGACAGGCAGGCGGCGAGCGTCTCGCGCAGCCCCTCCGGCAGGCCCGTGAGGTCGGGGTCGGCGCCGTCCCGCAGCAGCTCGAGGGTGCTCTGCCGGCCGCGGGCGTCGTAGGGGCCGTGACCGGACGAGGCGAACACCAGGACCCCCGCGAGGGCGAACACGTCGCCTTCCGGGCCGGGCGGTCCCCCGCGCGCCTGCTCCGGTGACATGTACGCCGGTGTGCCCGCGAGCCCCCCGGCCTCCGTGAGGCGGGGGCTGCCCGGGGCCTGGGCGAGCCCGAAGTCGATGAGGCGGGGGCCCTGCGCGGTGATCAGTACGTTCGACGGCTTGACGTCCCGGTGGACGAGCCCGGCACGGTGCAGGGCGGCGAGGGCGGCGGCGAGCGCGGAGCCGAGCCCGCGGACGGCCGGTTCGGGCAGCGGCCCCCCGGCCGCCACCGCTTCGGCGAGCGAGGGCCCGATCAGGTACGCCGTGGCCAGCCAGGGCCGTGCCGTGTCGGGGTCGGCGCCGAGGAAGGCCGCGGTGTGCTCCGCTCCCAGGGCCCGCGCGGCCTCGGCCTCCAGCGTCAGCCGCCGGCGGTAGCCGGGCTGGTCGCGCAGGTCGGACCGGACGGTCTTGACCGCGGCGAGGCGACCGCCGGCGGTGCGGGCCAGGAAGACGGTCCCCATGCCGCCGCCGCCCAGCCGGCCGAGGAGGGTGTACTCCCCGAGCCGTTCGGGATCGTCGGGCAGCAGGGGCAGGAGCGTGGACATGACCGGGGGACTCCTTCGGGGCGGCGGTCGTACCTGTGCGTGCGTCGGCAGGCATGTGAGGGCGTGGGAGGGCGCGGGGTCAGTCCGCCGGGAGGGCGACGACGGCGGACGGCCGGGCGACGAGCAGCGCGCCGGGGACCGCGGCGAGCTGGAAGGGTTCCCGGCCCGCCACCCCGGCGAGCCCGGTCTGCCACAGCCGCTTCCCCGAGGGGATCCCGGTCGCCGTGACCTGGTGCAGGGTCGCGAGGTAGAGGGTGCGTCCGGAGGCGCTGGCCGTCATGCGCCCGAGCATGTTCCACTCCAGGTTCTCGGTGAGCGTCTGCTCCCACAGCGTCCGGCCGGTGTCCGGGTCGACGGCGACGACCGGGCCCGTGCCGTCGTCGGCCAGGTACAGGGTGCCGCCGCTGAAGAAGGGCGGGGAGTTGGTCCCGGCGACCCAGGCCTGCGACTCCCACAGCCGGGTGCCGGTCTTCAGGTCGTAGGCGACCGCGCGACCGCGGGAGAGCAGGAAGAGCCGTCCGCCGCCCGCCGGGTCCACCACGGAGGCCGGGCCGCCGTGCACGTCGGGGTGGGACCGGTTCCAGACCATGCGTCCGCTGCTCCGCTCGAAGCCCGCGATCGCGAGGGTCCGGACGGCCGTGACGTCCCGGAACACCTGCGGGGGTACCTGCACCTCCACGACGACCGTCTCGGGGCCGACGGCGGTGGCGAGTTGCGCGTTGCCGAATCCGCTCGGCAGCGGGGTGCGCCACAGCTCCTTGCGCTGGTCCAGGTCGAACGCCGCCAGCAGGTATCCGCCCGTCGGGCTCCCGTCCGCCACGAGCAGCCAGGCGGTGGCGCCGTCGGCGGCGAGCACCTCCGCGAGCTGCTCGTGGCGCTGGAGCCACTGGGTACGGCCGTCACGCATCGAGCAGAGCGACAGCCCCTCGCGCGTGGCCATCAGGAAGCGGTCGCCGGACGCTTGGACGGGCGAGGTGTTGTCGTCGACGGGCAGTTGCCACACCTCCTTGCCGGTGCGCAGGTCGTGCCCGTACAGAACGTCGCCGCGCGCCATCAGGAAGCGGTCGGCGCTGCTCACCGGGAGGAGCCGGATGCGGGCCGTCGGGTCGTCCAGGCGCCACAGGGCGCCCGGTGGCATGCCGGGCACGCGGGAGCTCGTACCGGAACCGCCGCCCGCCGCGGACGGCCCGGTGCGGTTGTCCTCTCGGGTCAGGGCGGTCCAGGCGAGGGTCCCGGAGACCCCGAGGGCCGCTCCCGCCGCGCCGGTCAGCAGCCCGGACAGCACCCGCCGGCGGGTGGGCGGGGCGGTCGCGCCGGGGGTGGCCGGGGCCGGAACCGGGCCGCGGGCCGGGGGTGTCGCCGCCAGGGTGACGGGGTGCGGGGGCTCGTGCGCTTCGGCGTCCGCCGGGGCCCGGCCGTCCGCGGGCCCGTGCCCATCCCGATCCCCGTCCCCGTTCGGGTCCGCATCGGCGATCTCCAGGTCGGCGATCGCCTGCGTGCGTACGGCCAGTGCGGCGACGACCCGGCCGGGCAGCGGGTCCGGTGTCCGCTCCGCGCCCTGCCCTCCGGGGGCCAGCGTCCGGCACAGCTCCGCGGCGGTCGGGCGGCCCGTCGGGGAGGCGGCCAGCGCCGCGGCCACCACCTCGCCCAGCTCTTCCGGCAGGCCGGTCAGTTCGGGCCGGCCGTGGAGGGCGCGGTAGGCCAGCACGGGCGGCGGGCCGTCCCCGAAGGGGAGCCGCCCGGTGGCCGTGTGGAGCAGCAGCACCGCCAGGGAGTACACGTCGGCGGCGGCGGAGGAGGGCCGCCCCGCGGCTACTTCCGGGGCCATGAAGGCGGCCGGCACGGTCGACACCCGGCTCTGCGGTTCGGGCCGCCCGGGCCCTGCGTCGGGCCGCGGCCCCTGGCCCGGCTCCTGTCCCTGTCCATGCCCCTGTCCCTGTTCCTGTTCCTGTTCCTGTTCCTGTCCATGCCCCTGACCCCGGCCCGGTTCGCGAGGCGGCACTGAGGGCATGCGGCAGGCGTGCAGGGCCATGAGCTGCGGGCGGGCCGTCGTGAGCCAGACCCCGTCGGGTGCCACCGCGCCGTAGGTGATGCCCCGGGCGTGCAGGGCGGCCAGGGTGTCGGCGATCTCCGCGGCGAGCCGCACCGACTGTTCCAAGGGCAGGGTCCCGGACTCCGTTCCGGGCCGCCGCCCCACGTCGGAGAGGGACACGGCCGGGGTGTGCGCGAGGGCCACCCACGAGGGCTCGGTCCCGGTCCCGGTCCGCAGGTCCAGTACGTGCGGTACTCCCGGCACGGGCACACGGCGCAGCGCCTCGGCCGCCCCGTACGCGGCCGGGGGCAGCAGGCACACCACGGCGTGGCCGTGGTTGCGGTCGCGGCCGACGTACATGCCGTTGACCGGCGGGACCGGCCGGGGGCCGGGCCAACGGGCCAGCAGCCGGTACGGCCCGGCCGATCGCGGGTCTTCGGGGCGCAAGCCCTCCTCCAGACGTCCGCCCCCCATGCGTCCCTCCCTCACTTCGGGGCCCCGCCCGGGGCCGGTCACATGCCCGGCAGGGCGCGGACCGCGCTGCCGCGTTGCCAGATGACGCTGCCTCCGGCGACCGCTCCCCGCCAGGGAACGTCGGCCCGGCCTTCCCCGGCCGGGGCCGGTGCGAACACGTACTGTTCGGCCGCCCGCCCGCCGTGCACCACGAGGATGCCGAGCTCGGGCCTCCGCAGCGGCGCGAAGATCCCGGATCCCGCCACCAACGGAGCCTGGTCCTGGGCGAGTTCCTCGGCGGCCAGCACGGTCCAGGCGGCGGCTCCGGTCTTCACGTCGATGCTCCGGAGCTGGCGGCCGTCGGCGACGTACACGCCGTCGCCGGCCGGTGTGGGCACGCCGAAGCCCGCGCTGTCGTCAGCGGGAAGGGTCCACAGTTGTTCGCCGCGCTCCAGGTCCAGACAGGTCAGCGTCCGGTCTCCGGCCCCGCCCAGCAGCACTCGGCCCGCGGACAGGGCCGTCCGCGAGCCGTCGGTTCCGGCGGGCCGCCGCCACGCGGAGCCGCCGTCGGCGGCGGACAGGGCCGCCACCCCGCCGGCGGCGGAGGCCAGGAGCAGGCGCCCGTACTTGGCGGCCGCCGAGAGCACCGTGCCCGACACGGGGACGGGCACGCGCCAGCGCACCGAGCCGTCCGCCCGCTCGAGCGCGGCCAGCCGGCCGTCGGTGCCGAGGACGTACACCTGGTCCTCGTCGGCGGCGAGCAGCCCGGTCACCCCGTCGCGGGCGCGGTGGCGGACCGTACCGCTGCCGGGGTCCAGGAACAGCAGGGTGCCGTCCGGGTCCAGGGCGACGGGTCGGCGGCCGCCGACGAGGTCGCGCACCACAGGTCCGCGCCAGCGCCGTTCGCCCGAGACCGGGTCGTGGAGGAGGAGCTCGCCGCCGGCGTCCGCGAAGCACACCCGGCCGTCGACGTCCACCGGCCCGAAGGCCGGCTGCGCCGCGGCGCCGTCGTACGACCACAGGGGCCCCGGCACTGTGCCGGGCGGGCCGCTCCAGCGGGGAGCGGGGGTGCGGCCGGGGCCGTCGTCCCCCCGGAAGGTGCGCAGGGCGGTGGCGCCGGTCGCCGCGAGGAGCACGGCCGCTCCGGCGCCGGTGAGCACCCTGCGCCGGGTGGGCAGCCGCGGGCCGGCGCCCAGGGCGGCCGCGGCCCGTGCGACCTCGGCGGCGTCGGCGAGCACCGTGGGGGGCAGCCAGCGGGTGGCGGCGCGCACGGCCGCGCCCTGCGGGTCGAGTTCCGCGGCCACCTCCGCGGCGGCGGGCCGGTTTTCCGGCTGCTTTTCGAGGCAGCCGCGGATCACGTGCGTCAGCTCGGCCGGTACGCCGGTGAGGTCGGGGGCCTCGTAGGCGATGCGGAAGTCCGATCGGACCGGGTCCCCGTCGTAGAAGGCGTGCCGGCCGGTCAGCGCGAAGACGAGCAGCGCACCGAGGCAGAAGACGTCGCTCGGCGGTCCGAGGGGACCCTTCACCACCTGCTCGGGCGACATGTAGCCGGGCGTTCCGGGGCGCTGCCCGGTCGCGGTCAAGGTGGCGTCCCCGGTCACCCGGGCGATGCCGAAGTCGACGACGCGGGGGCGGTCGGCGCCGAGGATGACGTTCGACGGCTTCAGATCGCGGTGTACGACTCCGGCCGCGGCCAGGGCCGTCAGGGCCCGGCCGAGCGCCCCGGCGAGGACCCGTACGGCGGGCGCGGGCAGGGGGCCGTGCCGCTGTACGGCGGCGGTGAGGGTTGCGCCCGGGACGAACTCGGCTGCGATCCAGGGAACCTGTTCGGTCGTCGAGGAGCCGAGCACGTTGGCGACGAAGGGGCTGCGGACCGCTGCCGCGGCGGCGGCCTCGCGGGTGAACCGCTCGCGCAGGTCCACGTCGCGGAAGAGTTCGGGCCGGATGGTCTTGAGGGCGACCGGCCGCCCCCGGCGGCGGGCGAGGTAGACCGTCCCCATGCCGCCGGCCCCGAGCACCCCCAGGATCCGGTGACCTCCGAGCTGCGCGGGCGTACCGCCCGGCAACGGGGCGATCACTGGTGTCATGCCGTTGATCGTATGCGTGCGTCCGTCAACCATCTTTGGAATCACCAAAGTTGACGTATCCCCGGCCGGGCGGGGGTGCACCCGGTTTGACCTTGCCGCGACGTCAGGGTTTGTACTGAGTGATATCCGGCCCGAGGCGAACCCGAGCTCTCGGAACGGCGACCCGAGAGGACCCTCAGATGACCGCGACCACCGCTGTCGAGAAGAACATGGCCCTGCTGCGCACCGCGTACCGGTTGGTGGAGAGCGGTGACATCGACGCTGCCGGGCAGCTGCTGAGCGAAGATTTCATCGCCAACGTCCCCGGATGCCCCGACCCGCTGCACGGCCGGGAGACCTGGCGGATGGGCACGCAGATGATGAAGGACGCGTTCCCCGATCTGAAGGTCGACGTGCGGGACATGTTCGGCGTCGGCGACAAGGTGACGGCGCTGGTCCACTTCCAGGCCACGCACCTGGGTGCGTTCCGGCAGTTCGAGGCGACCGGACGGCAGGTCGACTACCGCAGCGTCGAGGTCTACCGCTTCGAGGGCGACCGGATCGTTGAGGAGTGGGTCGCGCCCGACCTGATCAGCCTCTTCCAGCAGATCTCACCGACCCCCGTCGGCCGCTGACGGACGGTACCGGGCCAGGGGCCCCTCCCGTGTGGGGAAGGGGCCTCCGGGATCGCAGTGATGCCGGCTAGGAGCCGTGGACGTTCGCGCCGCTCAGGCGGGCGCTGATCAACTGTTCGGCCCCTTCCGACAGTCGCGCCCGCCGGGCCGGATCCTCGACCCATTCGAGCTCCACCGTCAGCGCCAGTTCGGACCGGATGACGGTCGCACGGGGAACCGGCACCCGCTGGCCGGGCTTCTCCGTGAACGGCTGGAGCTCCGCCGCAACGGCTTGGGACTCCTCCGAGGAACTGTGACGGAGCGTAAGAAATACCCGGGCGAGCCAGTCAGCCGGGACCTTCACCATGAAATCAGTCATACCGAGGCAACGACGGCGCTGACGCTCGGTGACGCCCCAACGGCATCGTCCAGGCCGCCTCAGGTGCGCCGACGGTCGAGCAGCCACCACGAGGTCCCGGCCGGACTTGCCCGGGAGGGCAAGGCGTCACCGCAACCGGGCCCCTCGTGGGGTATACGTCGTTGGGCCTGGCAGATGTCTGCGAAGGGATGGGTGCCGTGGAGCGTACGACCTGCTGTGTGGTGGGAGGCGGGCCCGCCGGGATGGTGCTGGCCCTGCTGCTGGCCCGGGCCGGTGTGGAGGTCACCGTGCTGGAAAAACACGGCGACTTCCTGCGCGATTTCCGCGGCGACACCGTGCACCCGTCCACCCTGTCGCTGCTGGACGACATCGGCCTCGCCGAGCGGTTCGCCCGGCTGCCGCAGCGGCGGGTGACCTCGGTCCAGCTGCCCATCGGGCCGGACCGCTCCCTCGTCACGGTCGGGAACATCGGGGCGCTGCCCGGGAAGTACAACTACATCGCGATGGTGCCGCAGTGGGACCTGCTCGACCTGCTCGCCGACGAGGCGCGCAAGGAACCCTCGTTCCGGCTGCGCATGGACACCGAGGCGACGTCCTTCCTGATGGAACACGGTCGGGTGGCCGGCGTGCGGTACCGCACCGCGGACGGCGCCACCGGCGAGATCCGGGCCACGCTGACCGTCGCCTGCGACGGCCGCGGGTCCTTCGCCAGGGTGCTGCCCGAGCTCGGCCTGGAGGACTTCCCCTGCCCGATGGACGCCTGGTGGTTCCGGATGCCGCGCCACGAGAGCGATCCCAGCGGGCTCGTGGGAGGCCTGGGCGAGCGGTTCTTCAGCGCGCTCATCGACCGCGGCGACTACTGGCAGTGCGCGGGGCTCATCCCCAAGGGAACCGATGCCGAACGCCGCGCGGAAGGCCTGGACCGGTTCATGGCGCAGTTCACGCAGGCCGTCCCGTGGCTGGCCGACCGGGCGCACTCGGTCACCTCCTGGAGCGAGATCAAGCTGCTCGACGTACGGCTGGACCGGCTGCGCCGGTGGCACCGGCCGGGGCTGCTGTGCATCGGCGACGCCGCCCACGCCATGTCGCCGGTCTTCGGCATCGGCATCAACCTCGCCGTACAGGACGCGGTGGCAGCCGCCCGCCACCTCGTGGGACCGCTGCGCGCGGGGACCGTAGGGCTGCACGACGTCCGCCGCGTACAGCGACGCCGCATGCCCACGACGGTGGCGACCCAGGGCCTGCAACGCCTGGCCCACGCCCAGGTCATCGAACCCCTGCTGGCCGGGCGGACCGCGTTCGGCCACCCGCGGGCGGCGAAGCGGCTGACGGAGCTCGTCACCGACTCGCGGTGGCTGAACCGGGTGCCTGCCTACTTCATCGGGTACGGGGCCCTGCGCGAGCGGCCGCCGGCTGAGTCCGTCCGCGGCGGCTCCGTGGTGCGGGAGGCGTCATGAGCGAGCGACCCGTCCTCCTGCCCTACGCCGCCCCGGCCTTCGTCGCGGACCCGTTCCCGCTGTACCGGCAGCTGCGCGAGGACGGCCCGGTCCGCCGGGTCGTCATCGCGGGCGGTCTGGAGGCCTGGCTCGTCACCCGCTACGAGGACGGGCTCGAGGCCCTGTCGGACCCCCGCCTCAGCAGCGACGTGCGCGACGCCTCGGACACCCGGCTCCTGAAGCAGCTGCCCGACACGGAGCGCGAGGCGATGCTGGGCAACATGCTGCGCAGCGATCCGCCCGACCACACACGCCTGCGCCGCCTGTTCTCCAAAGCGTTCACCGCCCACCGTGTGGCCGAGATGCGGCCACGGATCCAGGCCGCCACCGACCGGCTGCCGGACGCGGTCGTGACGGCCGGCCGTGCCGACCTCGTCGCGGACTTCGCGCTGCCGCTCCCGATCACGGTGATCAGCGAACTGCTCGGGGTCCCGGTGGACGCGGCACGAATTCCAGCACTGGACCGACCGCATGATCATGCGGGGCGCGGAGCCGCCGGACCCCGCCGTGGTGAACGAGGCGTGGCAGCACATGCGCGCGTACGCCACGGGCGGCTAGGGCACATGCACGGGACGCGTCCGCGGCGAGCCCGTACCCGGTCAGGGGCGAAAGCGCAGCGGGTGGTCCGCCGGCACCTCCACCACGGCGATGCGCACGCCGTCGGGGTCGGCGATCCACATCTCGATCAGGCCCCAGACCTCGCGCAGCGGCGGCCGCAGGACTTCGACGCCCCGGCCGCGCAGCTCCTCGTACGCGGCCTGCACGTCCGCGACTTGGAGCCACAGCCGCAGACCGGGCGCGGGCGGTGCCTCCGCGCGCCCCGACACCTCGAGGAACCCGCCGCCGAGGAAGTAGACCGTCCCCCGCTCCGGGCCCGTGCCGAACTCGCGGTGGACGGCGAGGCCCAGGGTGTCGCCGTAGAAGGCGCGGGAGCGCTCGGGGTCCGTGGGACGCAGCAGGATCCTGCTGCCCAGTACGTGCACCATGACCCCTACCCCCGCTCTCGCGGTGTACGGGCTCCGAGGACCGCGACGGCGGCGATCATCCGGTCCCAGAACCGGTCGGTCTCCAAATCCACCGCGACGCGGGCGTTGACCGGGCGGTCCAGGTAACGCTCCAGGTCCACCACGGTGGCACCGCGCGTGTACCGGCCGTGCAACTCCACGACGACGTTCGCGTCCACGCAGTGCACGAGCCCGGGATCGATGACCCGGGCCACCGCGACGGGGTCGTGCAACGGCGGGTGCGGGAACCCCCACAGCGTGCGGTACGTGGACGCGAAGAAGGTCAACAACTCGGCGCACATGTGCCCGAGTGGTGTACCGAGCCCCTCGAAGCGGGCCACCACCTCGGGCGTGGCCAGCGCCTGGTGAGTGACGTTGAGCCCGCACATGGTGACGGGCACACCGCTGCGGAAGACGATGTCCGCGGCTTCCGGATCCGTGAGGATGTTGAACTCGGCTGCCGGTGTCCGGTTGCCCCGCTCCGTCGATCCGCCCATCAGGACGATCTCGCGGATGCGGGAGGCGTCCTGCGGGAAACGGGTCAGCAGGAGGGCGATGTTGGTCAACGGCGCCGTAGGCACGAGAGTGACCGGCTCCGGATGCCCGGTCAGTATCCGGTGGATGAGGTCCACCGCGTGCTCCGGGACGATGTCCACGGTGGGCTCCCGGAACAACGGCCCGTCGAGGCCGGAGGCGCCGTGCACGTCGTCCGCGACGCTGAGCGCCTGGGCCAGCGGCCGGCCGCAGCCCGCCGCGATGGGCACATCGGTGATCCCGGCCACCGTGCACACGCGCCGCGCGTTCAGGGTGGTCTTGTCGAGCGTCTGATTGCCCGCGACCGTGGTGATGGCCAGCAGATCGACCGCGGGGTCCCCGGCCGCCAGCATGATCGCGAGGGCGTCGTCGTGTCCGGGGTCGCAGTCGATGATGATCGGGACGGGCACGTCGCTCCTGCCGGTGCGGGGTCGTGGCCCCTTCAGTGTGGCGCCCTCCCGTTCCCGTGACCAGGAGGCGGGACCTCGGGCCTGCGGACCACGATCACGTCGAGCGGCCCTCCCGTGCTCGCTCGGCGTTGAACTGGGCTCCCGTGAGCAGGGCCAGGTTGGCGAACCAGAGCCAGATGACGAAGACCACGATGCCGGCCAGCGACCCGTAGACCCGGCCGTACGTGTCCAGCTGCGTGTACAGGGTGAAGAGCGCCGAGGCGGCCAGCCAGAGCAGGGCCGCCAGTACGCCGCCGGGCAGGCCCCGGCGGGTGCCCCGGCTCTGGGCCGGTCCGGTCCGGAAGAGCATCAGCACCAGCAGGGTGACGACGGACAGCAGAACGGGCCAGCGCAGGAGCGCGATCCCCTCGGCGCTCGCCCCGCCCGTGCTGTGCGCGAGCCAGCGGGCGAGCGGCCCGGACACCACCAGCCCCACGGCGCCGACGACGAGCAGGACGAGCAGCAGCACGGCATTGATGATCAGTGTGTGGGCGGCCCGGAGGGGAGGCCGGGTGTCCGGCACCTGGTGCATCGCGTGCAGGGCGCGGCGGAACACCGCGAGGTAACTGCACGCCGACCACAGGGCGCTCACTCCGCCGCTGATCATCAGGGCCCAGATCGACGAGTGCTCGGCCGCGAGGCCGCCGAGCGCGTCGCGCAGCACCTGGGCGGACTGGGGCGGTGCGTACGAGGTGAGGTCGGTGGTCAGCCGGTCCCTCGTCGCCCCGCCCGACAACCCCACCAGCGACACCGCGATGACGAGTGCGGGAAGGAGCGCCAGTACGGCGTAGTAGGTGAGGGCGGCCGCGTGATCGGCGAGGTTGTCGGTCCAGACGCGGACGGCGGTACGCCGCAGCTCGGCGCGGGTGCGCATCGCGAGGGCGACGGACGGAGGGCGTTCTCCTCCACGTGCTGCACTGCGGGGGATGTCGGTCATGCCCCGCGAGTGCCCTACGGAGCCCTTCGCATGCGCTCGCGGGGCCCCGTGCCGAAGCTGAAGGCCGAGGTGAGCGGGTGCGAGGAGCGACCGGTCAGTCCGCGCCCGTCAGGGCTTCAGGCCCGCCCGCCTGAGGGCGATCTCGGACAGGTCGGCGATGACCTGCGGGTCGCCGCGGCGCCAGGCGTCGGCGAGGCCGCCTGCGGGGGCGGGGATCGCGGCGAGGGCGCGCGGCGGTCCGGTGAGGGCGCGCAGGGCCAGCAGGTCTGCGCCTCCGGGCGCGTCGCGGAGGTCCCGGATGGTGGCGCTGCGGCGGATCCAGCGCACGCGCAGGGGAAGCCACAGCAGCAGGATGAAGGCCACGGGGAGGATGATCAGGGCGAGCGTGGCCAGGGTGGCCACCTGGCTGACGACGTCCTGCAGTGACTGCCCCGCGTCGGCGAGTCCGGTGCCGGCGTCGGCCGCGGACCGGAACGGTTTCCTCAGGAGGTCGCCGACGAGCGGCACTCCGGAGGCGGTGTCGCCGGCTTCGGTGAGGGCGTCGGCGAGGCTCTCGCCGGAGCTCTCGACCTTGCGTCCGGGTTCGGCCAGCCGCATGATCGCGCCGTGGACGGTCAGCGCGAACTTCACCGCGACGCCGATCAGCAGTACGGCGACGAGGTCCGCAAGGATCTGTCGGTTCCGCCGTGCTGGGGTCTGGGCGTAGAGACGCATGGGCTGCTCCTGTTCCGGCGCCGGCGGCAGGGGTGGGCCGGTCACTCGACCGTATGCCGGACTCGCCCGTCACGTGGTGCACGCCGGTACCCGGCCTTGACGCGTCGACAGGTCGGCCCAGTGCCGTTGCCGTGAGACCACCGGCGGGCCTGCTGGTTCCGGCCGGCCCGGACGCCGTCAGCCTCGCGTGGCCGCGGCAGGACACCGTGGGCCGTCGGCGAGGTCACCGCGAGCGACCCGTTCCGTACCGGCCCCGGGTCAGTCCTCGGCGGGAACGGCGGCGAACACGGGGGCGCCGACGGCCCGGACCAGGCGGTATCGCCTGAGCGCCCGGCCGAAGCGGGCGCGGCTGCCGGGCAGGGCTCCGCGGAGGTCGGCGACCAGGGAGCCGTCCGGCACGCGGG
>NZ_JBHWMB010000023.1:0-20497 GCF_042730015.1 Streptomyces sp. NPDC059957
TCACCTCGGTGGGCGCCGCCCCCGGTTCACTCCGGGCCCGGCGTCAGGACGAGGCTCCCGCCAGCCTCCAGCAGCTCTGGTCCCAGCGGTACCGCTGGAGCTACGGCAGCATGCAGGCGATGTGGAAGCACCGCGGCGCGGTGACCTCCCGCGGCCCGGCCGGCCGCTTCGGCCGGGTCGGGCTGCCGCTCGTCGTGCTGTTCGGCGTGATCGCCCCGCTGCTGGCACCGCTCGTCGACCTGTTCCTGCTGTACGGCGTGTTCTTCGGGGACGCCGGGATCACCCTCACCAGCTGGGGCGGCTTCATCCTGCTCCAGGCCGTGCTGTCCTGGTACGCCTTCCGGCTCGACCGCGAGAAGCCCTGGTACCTGATCAGCCTGCCGATCCAGCAACTGGTCTACCGGCAGCTGATGTACATCGTCCTGCTGCAGTCCGCGATCACGGCGATGACCGGCGGCCGACTGCGCTGGCAGAAGCTCCGGCGCACCGGCGAGGTCGCCGTACCGGTGGAGGCCCGGCCATGACCGCACACACGGGCCTCGGACGTCATCAGGACACCGTCCAGTTGAGGATCCCCGCCGTCCTGCGCCAGGGACAGCCGCCGGAACAGGAGTACGAGCCGGAGCACGCGCCGGAGCCGGGGCAGGCACCGGAGGCGCCGTCCCCGCGCAAGGGCGGCCGCGACCGCTATCTCGACCTGCTGCGCGCGCTGGCCCTGGTCCGCGTGATGATCTACCACAACTTCAGCTGGTTCTGGCTGCCCCTCGTCTTCCCGTCGATGGGCGTGATGTTCGCGCTGGCCGGCTCGCTGATGGCCCGCTCGCTCAGCCGTCCCGCCCTCGGCGTGATCCGCGGCCGACTGCGCCGGCTGCTGCCGCCGATGTGGCTGTTCGGCGCCTTCCTGATCACCCTCCAGATCATCGACGGCTGGGGCCCCGACACCGACGGCCACCCCACCTGGTGGTGGACCAAGCTGGCGTTCTGGATCCTGCCGCTGAGCACTCCGCCGTACGCGGACGACCTGCCCGGTTTCGGCCGCGTGGAGGGCGGCTGGGCCATGCAGATCACCGTCCCGCTCTGGTACCTCCGGGCCTACCTCTGGTACGTGCTGCTCTCACCGCTGATGCTCTGGGCGCTGCGAAGGCTTCCGTGGGTGACGCTGTTCAGCCCCCTGGCGGTGCTCATCGTCATGAACGCGTTCTTCGCCGACCAGGATGTTCGGCTCCTGCTGGATCCTCGGCATGGCCCACCAGGAGGGCCTGCTCAAGAAGATCCCGCAGTACGTCCTGCCGTCCGTCGCCCCGCTGGTGATGGTGGCCGCCCTCTGGTACCTGCAGACCCGCCCGGTCGACCCGACCGTGCACACCGACATCGAGTCCTGGCCGATCGCCCAGGCCCTGTGGTCCCTGGGCTTCGTCGCCATCCTGCTCCACGTCAGCCCGTCCTGGGACCAGTGGCCCAGGGTGCTGGAACGCTGGAACGGCCTGGTCAGCCTGCTCAACTCCCGCGCGGTCAGTGTGTACTTGTGGCAGCAGGTGGCGCTGGTGGCCGCGATCCCGCTGATCGACCCCCTCTGGAGCGTCCCCTTCTTCTACGACGACCTCCAGTGGCTGCTGGCCAGTCAATGGTTCACCCTGCTGGTGGCGATCCCGCTGGTCGGCGTCCTGGTCCTGACCTTCGGCTGGGTCGAGGACGTGGCCGCCAAACGCTCGCCGCGGCTCCTGCCGTACCCGCGCCGCAAGCGGGGCAGACGCCGCTCCACCGACTGACGGGGACCGCGCCCGCGCCCCACGCCCCGCAGCCCGCAGCCCGCACCCGCACCCGCATCAAGGGGCCGCTTCGGAGTGATCCGAAACGGCCCCTTCGGCCTCCCCGGCCGGTCAGACGTGTGTCGCGGCGCCCCGCGCACGCGGCAGCGGTGTGCCGACAGGCGGAGCCGCATGGCCGGAACGGGCCTTCTTGACCGTGAGGTACACCTGCAGCGCTCCGATCCACACGAGCGCCGAGCCCAGCAGGTGCAGCATCACGAGGAGCGACGGCAGGGCCGTCACCGACTGCACCAGCCCCACGAGGCCCTGGCTCAGCAGGACGGCCAGGAAGACGGCCGCCTTGCGGCGCGCGGCGCCGAAGAAGCCGTCCTTGGGCAGTGAGTGGAGCAGGGCTCCGGCCAGGACCAGGACCGCCCCGGCCAGCACGCTGTGCACGATGGTCACGGCCGTCCAGTCGAGGGGCATCCGCGGCACGTCGGAGGAATCACCCGCGTGCGGGCCGGAGCCGGTGGCGAGCGTGCCGACGAAGACCAGCAGGGCCGTCACCGCGACCAGCGCCGCCGACAGCGACCGGATCCGCACGTCGGACCGCGGCGCGAGCACGACCGGCGCGCCGGGCCCAGCACCGTCGGTACCGACATCGGCGCCGACTTCCGCATCGGCATCCGCGTCGGCATCCGCGTCCGCATCGTCACCGGCATCGGCGTACGCCGCGTGCCAGGTGTACACCGAGGCGGTGAGCAGCAGCGTGGCGGCGAGGAAGTGCGCGGCGACGATGTACGGGCTCAGTCGCATCCACACGGTCACTCCGCCAACGACCGCGTTGAGCACGACGATCCAGAACTGGGCCCAGCCTCCGCGCAGCACTGCGGGCATCGGCTTTTCCTGGAGGCGCGCGGTGATGATGACCCAGCCCACCACCGCGCACAGCGCCCCGGTCAGGAGGCGGTTCCCGAATTCGATGGCGCCGTGCACCCCCATTTCCGCCGTGGGGGCCAGCGTTTCTCCCGTACACATGGGCCAGTCGGTGCAGCCGAGACCGGAGCCGGTGACGCGCACGATTCCACCGGTCACGATGATCGCGATGCTCGCCACGACCGAACCCAGTGCGGCGGCTCTGACACTTCTCGCTCCGAGGGAGTACCTTCCGGCAAGCCATGAGAGGGGAGTGCGCACGATCAGCCTTCCTTCGAGCCGCTTCTACGCGTGACGGCGCGGGAGCTCAGCGTACGCCGCACGTTTGCCGCGGTCCGACGGGGCTCGACGCCCATCGAAGGCATATCCGGGAGGCATATTTGTCATGAGCCCCTGGAAGGGGCATCGCCACCGAGACGGTGCGCTTGCGCCGGTGGGGCGGTCGACCGCCTCCCTACGCCAGGGCGCTTTATCCTCATTTCGCAGATATTCTGAGAAATGTGATCGAGTCTGGACGGCCGCGCCTCCGCAGACGCCCAGGCCAGGGATGGCTTGTGCGGCTGTCACCGGTCATCCTGACCATCGTCATCGCCAGCCTCGCTTACACCACTCCGCCGGAGATGGCCTTCAGCCGTCTCCTGCCCGCGGCGCCGGCCCTCGCCGCCGCCATGTGGCCGGTGCTCCCCACCGTCCTGCTCGGGACGGTCTGTCTCCTTCTGATGATCGGCCTCAGCCTCGTCTTCCCCGATCTGGGGACGTGGTGGACGGCCTCGGGGATCATCGCGGTCACCGTGGCCGCCGCATACGGAAGCCATGTCCGCCTCCAGCGGGAGCGCACGCTCTTCCAGGTGAGGCTCGTCGCCGACGCGGCGCAGCAGGTGGTGCTGAGCCCCATGCCGCGCCGCATCGGCTGCATCGAGATCGAGTCGCTGTATCTCGCGGCCGCGGCGGAGGCCCGCATCGGCGGGGACTTCTACGAAGGCGTCGACACTCCGTACGGGGTCAGACTGCTCATCGGTGACGTGCGGGGCAAAGGCCTTCCGGCCGTGGGGGCGGCCGCGGCGATCGTCAACGCCTTCCGCGAAGCAGCGTACGGCGAGCCCGACTTGGTGGACATCGCACGCAGGCTGGACGCCAGCAGCATGCGGTACAACTCCGCCTTTCCCCCCGAGGGGCCGATGGAGCGCTTCGCCACGGCACTCCTCGTCGAGATCCCGCACGAGGGCACACGCATCAGCATCCTCAACTGCGGACACCCCCCGCCGCTGATCCTGAACCGCGGGAAGCTCCGTGTCCTCGACCCGGACAGCCCCTCCCCGCTGCTCAGCCTCGCGGAGCTGATCGGTGATCAGTACAGCGTCGACACCTTCGACTTCGCCATCGGCGACGTGCTGCTCCTGTACACCGACGGGATCGCCGAAACCCGCGCCCGCGACGGCGAGTTCTTCCCGCTGACGGCCTGGATGCGCCGACAGCCGGTGGCCCCGCCGCGCGAACTGCTCACGGCTCTCCACCGTGATCTGCTCAGCCACAGCAGAGGGCGCCTCGACGACGACATCGCCGCCCTCGCCGTACGCCTGTGTGAGCCCTGAGGGGAACGGAGGGCCCACCCGTCTACGTGGCGCGGGTGGCGATCCGGCCCGCCGCCTCGCGTCGGGACAGGCGCTCGCTCTCCCGGTCCGCCCAGCGCCGGACCCGGCCGGGTTCCAGCGGGGCGCCGTGGCCGACGTGGAGTCGGGTGGGGTCGAGGGCGAGCATGGCGCGCAGGCTCGTGAGGTTCTGCCGTGGGTCGTCGTGGAAGGGCGGATTGGCCGGCCTCCCCGGGATGAGGCCCATGAAGGAGTTCGCCACCAGGTCGCCGGCGACGAGGTCTCCGTCGTCGGTGAGGACGGAGACCGATCCGGCGGTGTGTCCGGGGGTGGGCATGATGCGGCCCATCGGGCCGGTGGGCAGGTACGGTTCGCGGACCCGGCCGCTGCGGTACGGCCCGAGGTCGGCGATGTGGCCGGCGACGGGCGCGCCGGTGAGGCGGCGCAGTTCGGCGGCGGAGCCGAAGTGGTCGATGTGCCCGTGGGTGATGACGATCAGCGAGACCTCGCAGGGGTCCACTCCGTGCTCGCCGCCGGGTGGCGCGGGTGTGACGACAGGCCCTAGCGGAATCGGCGCCGGTACTCGGCGGGAGTGGTCCCCAGCCGGCGCCGGAAGGAGCGGTGCAGGGTCTCCACCGAGCCGAGGCCGGTGGCCGCGGCGATCTCCGGCAGGCCGCCGTCGCTCTCCTCCAGCAGCCTGCGGGCGGCTTCGAGGCGGGCGGACTCCACGTAGGCGGCCGGTGTGCCCCCGGTGCGCAGCCGGAACAGCCGGGAGAAGTGGCGCACGCTCAGGTGCAGCCGTGCGGCCAGGGCCTCTGCGCCGAGGTCCTCGGCGAGGTGGTCCGCGATCCACACGCGCAGCTCGTCGATCCGGTCGCCCGAAGTGGCCGGGGCGGAGAGCGGAACGCTGAACTGGCTCTGCCCGCCGGACCGCTTGACGTACATGACCATCATCCGCGCGGTGGCCAGGGCAAGGGCCTGGCCGTGGTCCTCGGCGACCATCGCCAGCGCCATGTCCAGCCCCGAGGTGACACCGGCGCAGGTCCACACGCTCCCGGACCGGATGAAGATCGGGTCCGGATCCACGGTGACCCGGGGATGGTCGGCGGCCAGCCGTGCGGCGGTGAGCCAGTGGGTCGTTGCGGACCGTCCGTCCAGCAGGCCCGCCGCGGCCAGCAGGTGCGCGCCCGCGCAGATCGACCCGGTCCTGCGCGCGGGCGGCGCCGCCTCACGCAGCCAGTCGGTGACCTCGCGGTCGATCACCGGCTCCACCGCGTCGCCCACCAGGCCGACCCCGCCGGCCACGAGCAGGGTGTCGACCCGGCCGCGCACCTCGTCGAGGGCCAGGTCCGCCAGCAGCCGGACGCCGCTGGAGGTGGCCACCGGTCCGCCGTCGGCCGTGGCGATCTGCACGAGATAGCCGGGGCGGGCGGTGCCGGCCACCCGTGTGGCGACCGAGAACACCTCGGCCGGGCCGGTGACGTCCAGCAGTTCCGTACCGGAGAAGGCCACGATGACGACTCTGTGCGGTTCGGGCATGCGCTGATCATTTCGCCCCGCGGTGATGGCCGCAATGACGAGGTTCTGTCAGATCCGGACAGCCCGTGTGCCCGGCCCCGTCCAGCCCGGATCGCGCCCGCTCAGCCCGACCGCCCGGTCCAGCAGCGGGGCGTCGTCCGCCACGGGGACCACGGGGCCGAAGATGTCCCCGCCGCCCCCTTCCTTCGAGGACTCCAGGAGGAAGGCGTACGAGGTGTCCAGCGCGGCCTGATCGGGTGCGTACTCCTGGCCGGTGGCCCGGGCCAGGTCCCAGCCGTGGATCACCAGTTCGTCGACGGCGACCACACCCGCGATCTCGCCCGGCAGGTCCACGCCGCCCGCGCGCGTCATGCCGGTCCAGGCGGCCGGATCGCTCCAGGCCTCGGCGAGTTCGCCGAGGACCCGGGGCAGTTCCTCGCGCCAGTCGGCGGGGAGGGAGGGCACGGCGGTGTCGGGGGCCGTGTCCGTCGTGGGGCCCAGATCCTTGCGGGCGGCGTCCCGGAAGGCGACGGCGAGGCCGGCGAGGTGGCCCAGCAAGGTGCCGACCGCGTACTCGGGGCAGGGCGTCGGCCCGGCGAGCAGGGCGTCCGGGACACCCCCGGCGAGGCGGGCCACGATCCGGGCCTGCGGTCCGAGGTCGAGAATCGTCGTACCGGTCATGTTCCGCTCCTTCGTGGCAGGGGTCTGGAGGGTAGACCGGCGACGGAGCCCGAACTCATCGCGACGCGGGCGCAATGTTCACCCGGAGCGACAGCTCGGCCCGGGAGGGGAACGAGCCGGGGAGGGGAACGGCCCGGGAGGGGAACGAGCCGGGAGGGGAACGAGCCGGGAGGGGAACGAGCGTCGTGCGAGCCGCTTGGTACCGCAGGGCCGGCCGTGCGGAACCCGCTCAGGGGCAGCTGATGCGGGTGTCGCCGGGGTCGGTGGTGCAGGTGTCGGAGCCCATGCCGCCGTTGGCGGTGTCGTTGGCGCCGACGCCGTCGGTGGTGGTCAGGCGGTCGTTGCCGTAGTAGCCCGTGAGGGTGTCGTTGCCCGGGCCGCCGTTCAGGGTGTCGTCGCCGAAGCCCCCGTCGATGTTGTCGTTGCCGGGTCCGCCGTGGACGGTGTCGTTGCCGTAGCCCGCGCGGACGGTGTCGTTGCCGCTGAGGGCGCAGATGACGTCGTTGGAGTAGCCGCCGTTCAGGGTGTCCGTACCGCTGGTGCCGATGAGGGTGCAGCCGCGGGAGTTGTTCACCGAGGTCGAGGCGCCCGCACTGTTGTTGGCCGGGTTCGGGTCCTGGGTGGAGGCGGTGGCGGAGGCATTGTTCGTCAGGGTGCCGGTGGCACGCGGTTCGGCCGTCACCGTGACCGTGGCGCTCGCGCCGGGTGCGAGGCTGCCGAGGGCGCAGTTCGCCCCGGTCGCCGTGGTCGTACAGGTGCCCTGGGAGGGGACGGCCGACAGGAGGGTGCCGCCGGCTCCCGAGAGGGTGTCGGTGAGCGTCACGCCCGTCGCGGTCACGGTGGACGTCGCGGCGCTGGAGACCCGCACCGTGTACGAGGCCTGGTCGCCGATGCTCACGGTCGTCGTGCCGGTCTTCGTCACCGACAGGTCGGCGGTCGGCGGGGGCGGAGGCGGAGCGCTGCCGCCGCCTTCGTAGCGGGCGATGCCGAAGGCGCCCAGCCCGGCCAGGCCCGCGGCCACGATCTTTCCGTCGGGCTGCACGAGCAGTCCCCGGATCTCCTCGCCTCCCAGCATGCCGGTGTACACCCGGCCGTCACCGCCGCCGAAGCCGGTGTCCAGGCTGCCGCTCGGCAGGTAGCGGGCGAGGGCGAAGTCGGTGGCCTCCTGGCTGTCGGGGTCGTCGGCCGTGCCGCCGACGAGGATCTTCCCGTCCTGCTGGAGCGTCATGTCGTACGCCACCGCCGTGCTGAGGGGCCAGACGGTGGTGACCCGGCCGCCGGTGCCGAAGGCGGCGTCGGGACTGCCGCCCGCGGTGAACCGGGCCAGTGCGAAGCCGGTGTTGGTCGATCCGGCGGCGACGACCGCTCCGTCGGACTGGACCGCCACGGCCCGGCCGAAATCCGTGCCGCCGAAGTCGGCGGTGGCCATGCCGTCGCCGCTGAAGGACGTGTCGAGGCTGCCGTTGGACAGGTAGCGGGCCACCCCGAAGTCGAAGGCGGTACTGCCCACGTGGCCGACGGCGACGAACCTGCCGTCGGGCTGGAGCGCCAGGCCGGTGGCCTGGCCGCCCGCGTCCCCGGGGAAAGCGGGGGCGAAGCCCGCCAGCACCGTGCCGTCCCCGCCGAAGGACGGGTCGGGACTGCCGTCCGCGTTGAGGCGGGCGAGTGCGAAGCCGGCCCCGCCGCTGAGGCCCACCGCGAGGATCCTTCCGTCCGGCTGGACGACCAGGTCGGCGGCCCCCGAGGCGCTGCCGAACGCGTCCACGCGCACCAGACCGGCCGAGCCGAAGCCCTGGTCGAGGGAGCCGTCGGTGTTGTAGCGGGCGAGGGAGAAGAAGCAGCAGCCACCGCCCTCGTCCACGACCTCCGTACGGCCGGCGACCACGATCTTCCCGTCGGAGGGCTGTACCGCCACCGCCTCGGCCTGGTCGTCACCCCCGAAATCGCTGGTCACCCGACCATCGCCGCCACCGAAGCCGGTATCGACGCTGCCGTCGGCGTTGTACCGGATCAGCGCCATGTCGAACGGGACGCCCGGCCCCGTGACGCGGCCGGCCACGACCAGCTTGCCGTCGCCCTGCCGGGCGACGTCCAGACCCTCGGAGTAGTCCCACGGCCCGCCGTCGTCGGGGAAGTACGTCTGGACCCTGCCGGAGTCGGCGAAGGAGGGGTCCAGGTCCCCCGGAGCCGCCAGCGCGATGCCGGGCAGCGCGAGGACCAGTGCCAGGGCGGCAGCCGCGGCTGCCGCCCCCGTGGCCGCCCGTCCGCCGCGCCGGTCGGAGCGGCGGCACTCTTCAGGTGGTCTGGGGTGTGAGTGGGGCATGGGCCTACGGACCTCCGAGTCGCGCCGGGAAGTGAGCAGGCAGCAGCTTCGTGCCGGACGCGCCAGGGACGGGCGAGGCGGGGACAGGGCTTGAGCCCTCCGGGGGAGGGGATCCACCCCGGTGGGCGAATGGGCGAATGGGCGAACCGGGAGGCCGGGGAGGGCCAGGCCTTCCTCGGACCGCGGGCCATCCCCGGACCGCAGGCCTTCCTCAGACCACGGAGAGCAGGTCCACCACGAAGACGAGCGTGGAACCCGCCGGGATCAACGGCGAGGGGGACTGGTCGCGATACCCGAGGCGCGGGGGAACGATGATCTCGCGCCGACCGCCGACCTTCATCCCCCTGATACCCCGGTCCCAGCCCTTGATGACCCTGCCTCCGCCCACGGCGAACTTGAACGGCTCGCCCCGGTCCCACGAGGCATCGAACTCTTTTCCGGAGGCGAAGGTGACCCCGACGTAATGCACCCGGACGACCCTGCCCGGCTTCGCCTCGGGCCCGTCCCCGACGACGAGGTCCCGGACGGTCAGCTCCTGGGGAGCTTCACCCTCCGGGAGCTGGACCTCGGGCTTCGTCAGTTCACTCATCGCAGCCTCATCGCTCTCCGCCCGGAATCCCTCGTACATACGACTGAAGTACATCAAACCCCACGGTGGCCGAGGTCCAGCCCGTCGGCGTGCGGCTGCTGTCATGCTCCGCGAAGTGCGCCGGAGCCGCCCGGAGCCGCCCGGAGCCGTTCGGACGCGGCGAGTGGTGTCGCGGCGCCCCACCGCGCCCGTGCTCATGGCGTGCGTCAGCGCGCGGCGCCCCGGGGGATGGCGAAGTCCGTCAGCCGGGCCGAGCCCGGCGCGAGACCCTGCCAGGGGCCTGGGCAGGCCAGCACCGCGATGCCGGACGTCGGGAACTTCTCCGACAGCCGCCCGATCCTGTCGGCCTCCGCCGCGTCCACGGCCTCCCGGGCGAGGCTGACGATCAGATCCGCCATGCCCGGGTTGTGGCCGACGAGCAGCAGCGTCCGTACCTCCGCCGGTACCTCGGACACCACCTCCAGCAGATCCTGCGGCTCGGCGGCGTACACCCGCTCGTCGAAGCGCACCGGCACCTCGGCGCCGAGCTGTCCGGCCGCCAGCGCCCAGGTCTCGCGGGCCCGCCGCGCGGTGGAGCAGATCACCAGCGCGGGCAGACAGCCTCCATCGCGCAGCCAGCGCCCCGCCGCCGGCGCGTCCCGCAGCCCACGCGGCCCCAGCGGCCGCTCGTGGTCCGCGACGTCGGGCCAGGCGGACTTGGCGTGGCGCAACAGCACCAGACGGGCGGCGGGTCCGGTACTCATGACGGCCTCATGCCCCCAGCCTCGCACGGTTCGGGAAACCGGGCGGGCCGATGAGGCTGCTGTGGTGGCGACCTCGCCGCCCGGTCGAGCAGTGCTACCGGAACGCCGCCGCCGTAGCCGGCCCCGCCGGGCCCGCAGCCCTTCGGAGCATCCGATGCCCGACCGCCGCGCGCCGCCGGCACGTGCGCGTCGCCTTCGGGATATCTCTGGTCGCAGGCGGCGGTCGGCGTGGCCGCCACGGTCCGGAAAGGCAGGTGGCCGGTGAGTGTCCAGCCCATTCCCGAGGGATACCCGCGCGTCACTCCGTACCTCTGTATCGACGGGGCCGCGGCCGGGATCGACTTCTACGTCTCCGTGCTCGGCGCACGGGAACGGATGAGGATGGCCGCACCCGGAGGCAAGATCGGCCACGCCGAGCTGGAGCTCGGCAACTCGGTCATCATGCTCGCGGACGAGTACCCCGACATCGGCTTCCGCTCGCCCAAGTCGGTGGGCGGCACGCCCGTCACCCTGCACGTGTACGTCGAAGACGTCGACGGGGTCCTCGCCAAGGCACTCGCCCGGGGCGCCACGGAGCTGCGGCCGATCAAGGACGAGTTCTACGGCGACCGTACCGGCCAGTTCGAGGACCCGTTCGGGCATCGCTGGAGCATCGCCACGCACATCGAGGACGTCCCGGCGGACGAGTTGGAGAAGCGGTCCGAGGAAGCCGAGCGCGCCATGAAGTCCGATCCGGGCGGTGGGTGACGGATCCTCGATCGGGGCCGGGCCGGGCCGGGCCGGCCACCGCCGTCTCGACACCCCGGCTCGTGTCCCGGCTCGGGGCCCGGACCCCGGGATTGCCGCTGCGCCTTTCACCAGGGCACGACGCCGGCGTCATCGAAGAACGTGCCGGACGGGCCGTCATCGGGCAGGGTCGCCAGCTTGACGGCGATGGCCGCGCCCTGTTCGGGGGTGCGCACACCGCGAAAGCCGTTGAGATCGGTCGCGACGTAGCCGGGGCAGCCCACGTTGATCAGGATGTTCGTGCCCTTCAGCTCCCGGGCGTACTGGAGGGTGACCGCATTGAGGAACGTCTTCGACGGCGAGTACGCCGCAGCCACCGGACCCGTCGTCAGCTCGGCGGCGGTACCCGACTGCCGGGCGAGGGAGCCGACACTGCTGGACATGTTCACGATCCGCGGCGAGGCGGAGCGGCGCAGCAGGGGCAGCATCGCGTTGGTGACGCGGATGACGCCGATCACGTTGGTCTCCACGACCGTCCGGATGGTGGCGGGGTCGACCCGGGTGGGCTTCTGTGGCATGTCGCCGGCGATTCCGGCGTTGTTGACCAGCACGTCGAGGCGCCCCGCCTGTTCCTCGATCAGCCGCGCGGCGGCGGTGGCGCTCGTCAGCACGCGTCCTTCGGATCTCGCCGGTTGAGCCCGTGCCCTCTGGCGCCGTGTTGCGGTCCCCGACAACCGGCGCGGGTCAGCCGCGGAGGGCTTCGGCCGGTTGTACGGAGGATGCGCGGCGGGCGGGATAGATCCCGGCCACGACACCGGTCGCCAGCCCGATGAGAGGGGCGGTGGCCAGGGTTAGCGGGTGCATGACCGGCGTCCAGTCCCTGATCAACGCCACGATCAGGATCGTCAGCGTACCGATCGCCGTGCCGATGAGACCGCCGAAGGCGCCCAGCGTGCCCGACTCGGCGAGGAACTGGGCGGTGACGTGCCGTCTTTGCGCGCCGAGGGCACGGCGCAGGCCGATCTCCCCGGTGCGCTCCAGGACCGCCACCAGGGTGGTGTTGGCGATCCCGACCGCTCCGATGACCAGGCACACCCCGGCGAGCAGCAGAAACAGCTGTTCGAGGTCGGAGGTCACCGAGGTCCGCAGGTTCTTCGGGTCGGGCGGCGCGACCGCCTTGAGGTACTCCGGATGGTCGGGGCGCAGCGCCGTGGGGGCCTCCCCGGCCACCTGGCGGGCGGCGCCCAGGTCGGTGGCGATGAGCATCCTGGCACCCTCGGCGGGCCGTCCCCACATCTCGACCGCGGTGGTCTGCGGTACGAGAACCGAGAGCAGCACGTCCGGCTGGCGCCGGACGTCCTCGACGATGCCGGTGACGGTGAACGGCTGCCCCCCGATGAAGATCGCCGGCTTGGTCTCCAACGTGGTGATCCCCAGCCGTGCGGCGATGCCCGAGCCGATCACGGTGACGCGCTGGCGGGCGTCGGCGTGGAAGTCGTCGTACAGCCTGCCCTGGGAGAGCCGGGGCTCGGCCGCGCGCAGGGCACCGGGGGCGGCGGCCACCACATTGAGGGGTTCCCCTGCGGTGTCGCCCACCGGGGCGGCGGTGACGACGAGTTCGGCGGCGCTGCGTCGGGGCTTCACCGTCCACAGCACCCCGGCGTGCCGCACCCCGTTGAGCCGCTCGACGCGCTCCGAGGCGTCGTCCGGGAACGCCGCGCCGGCGAACTTGTCCTGTTCGCGGGCGATGTCCTCGACCGTCACCTCCGTAGCGGAGAGCACGTTGAAACGGGCGTCGATCTGCGAGGAGGCGGTGGCCGTGAGGCCGAGTACCGCGACGAAGGCACCGACGCCCAGGACGGTGCCGAGCATGGTGAGCGCGGAGCGGGCGGGGCGCTGCAGCATCCCGGCCAACGCCTCGGCCAGCAGATCCCGTGGCACGAACGCGGAGTGCCCGATTCCGGGCAGGTGCGCGGCGCGCTGTGCCCTTCTGATCCGGCTCAGCATGCGCGTACCTGCTCGCTCTCGCTCAGAATGCCGTCCCGGATGGTGACGGTCCGCCGGCCGCGGGCGGCCACGGCCAGGTCGTGCGTGATGAGGACGATCGTGATGCCCTCGGCGTTGAGGGCCTCCAGCAGCAGGAGCACCGCTTCGGCGTTGCCGGTGTCGAGGTTCCCCGTCGGCTCGTCGCACAGCAGCAACGAAGGCCGGGCGACCAGGGCCCGCGCGATGGCCACCCGCTGACGTTCGCCGCCGGACATCCGGGTGGGCAGGGCATCGGTCCGGTGGCCCAGGCCCACCCGGGCCAGTGCCTCGCGGGCCCGCTCCGGGCGCTCACCGCGTGGGGCGCCGCCGTAGACCATGGCGAGTTCGACGTTCTCACGGGCGCTGCGGTGCGGCAGCAAGTGGAAGGCCTGGAAGACGAACCCGATGCGGCGGCCGCGCAACGTGGTGCGCTCCGTGTCCCCCAGCAGGCCGGTGTCGATCCCGTCGAGCAGGAAACTGCCGCTCGTGGGGGTGTCGAGGAGACCGGCGATGTTCAGGAACGTGGACTTGCCCGACCCGGAGGGGCCGACGACGGTGATGAACTCGCCCCTGCGGACCGTGAGGTCGCTGGGGCGGAACGCCTCCACGGGCGGCGGCCCCGGATAAGTGAGGCCGACCTGGCGGAACTCGATGACGGGCGTCTCGGACGCGGTCGGGGACCCGGTCATCGGGTACCTCCCTGCGCGTCGCCGTCGGTCCGGACCCCGGTCACCACCCGGTCGCCCTCGCCGAGGGCGCCGCCGTCCAGCGGGGTGACCTCGGCATAGCCGTCGCCGGTGGTGCCGGGCTTCACCCGGATCCGACGCTGCCTGCCGTCGTCCTCGAGCACGGTCACGGCAGTGGAGCCGTCGGCGCCGGCCGACACCGCCGTGACGGGCACGACCAGGACCTTGCCGCCGGTCGTGGCGGCCATGACGGTCAGACGGACGTTCTGCCCGGTCCACTCGGCCTCCAGCGCCCGGCCCGGTTCGAGGACCATCAGGTACCCGTCCCCGTCGGCCTGCCCGCCGCTCTGCCCACCGGGCGGCTGCCCGGCCTGCGCGCCGCCGTCGGTGCGCGGCGTCGTGCGGGTGGTGGCGATGGACCGTACGGAGGCCTTGGCGGTGGTGCCGTTGACCTCGGAGAGGATCTCCGCTTCCTGGCCCGCCCGGATCAGGCCCTTCTGGTGGTCGGGCACGTAGCCCTGCACCACCAGGGCGCCCGCGGCGACGGTCATCACGGCTCCCTGCACCTTCCCGCCGAGCCGTGCAGGGAGGTCCTGCACCCGGGCGGGGAAGCTCTCCAGGAACGTCACCTCGCCGGACGGGACCATGGGACCGGAGGCCGCCTTCGCGGCGACGAGACCCTCGCGCGCGGTGGCCAGGTCCTCCCGGGCGCGGTCGACCGCTTTGCGCGGCGACTGCAGGTCGCGGCCGCCGCCATCCGCTTTCCCGGGCGTTCCGGTGGTCGAGCCGGTGGTCTTGGGCGAGCCGGCTCCGCTGCCGGAGCCGGCCTCCGCGGTCTTCAGCGCGTCCTTGGCGTCGTCCAGGGCTCGTTCGGCCGAGGTCACCTGTGCTTCTGCTGTGGTGACAGCGGCCGATCCCTCCGCGCCGCCGACCGGAACGGGTTCGTAGCCGACCGCGTCGTAGAGCTTGGTGACCGCCGACTTCGTGCCCTCGCCGAAACGTCCCCGGTTGTCGGGGGACGTGGAGTGGCCCAACCGTTGCAGCGCGTCCTGGAGCTGGCCCACGTCACTGCCCTGGGCGCCGGGCTTGAGGTCGCGGTAGAGGGGAACGGCGCCCTGGAGGGCGATCACCGGACGGCCGGAGATCTCGACCAGCAGGCGGCCGGCGCCGACTTCATCTCCCGCCTTCAGCGGCAGCTTGGAGACCGTGGGACTGCCTCCATCGGCCGTGCCGCCGGGGGTGATCTCCACGCTCTGGCCGGCGACCACGGTGCCGCGCAGGATCACCGAGGAGGCCAGCGGCCGGTACTCGACCGGCGCGGTGATCACGGACGGTGCGGGGGGCCGGGAATCGGCCGCCGCCTGGGCGGGCGATTTGATCAGCAGGGAGGCTCCGAAGCCCGCCCCGGTGAGCGCGACCGCGCCCACCGCGATCAGAGTGAGCCAGCGGCGCCTGCTCCGTACGCCGTCACCAGCCTTGCCTCCTCGGGTGCGGGCTGCCTCGGCCACGTCCGCGGAGGGTTGTCCGTCGTTCTGCATTCAGTTCGCCAGTGCCTCGTTGGCCGACTTGATGACCGCGCCCTGGTCCTTCTTGATCTCGGCGAACCCGGCGGCGTTCTGCTCGATGTAGTCGTTCTGGATCTCCGTTTCGGCGCGGAGCAGCACGGTGGCGAGTTTCGTTTCCTGCTTGCATTTCACATCGGCCTTGGCCACGGTCTTCTCCTCCGGTGAGGCGGAGTTCCCCTGGACCGCGTACTTCTCGGTGGGCTGCAGGAAGGCGGTGTGCTGATATCCCGACGTCTTCATGCAGGCCGCCCATGCGTCCTGTGCCTTCTTGAACTCCGGCGTCTCCTGGGCCTTCCCGAAGGAGGAGTAGTCGATGCTGAGCAGTCCGATCTTGCCCTTTGAGGGGTCCTGCACCTTGTCGAGCCCCAGCTTGCGGCCGGCCTCCCCTACGCAGCCGCCCTCGGGGATGTCCTTGCCCTGGTAACTGCCGCCCGCGCCCGTCTTGGCGCCCTTGGCGCCGTAGACCAGGTACGCCTCGGGCGGAAGCTTGGTCCCGCTGGACACCGCGCCTTCGGCGTGCTCGCGGTCATCTGCCGATGGGATCACGTGATAGCCGTGCTCAGCGGCGATCTTCTCGCTGACCACGCCATATCGGCGGATCACGACCTTGGACGGCTCGGCCTTCTTGACCGGCCAGTCGAAACCGAACCGCTTCATGCAGTCGGCAGCCAGCGTGGCATGAGCGGAGTCGACCTGCGCCTGCTGTTCGGGGGTGAAGAGGTAGGCCGACACCGGGAGGACGATGTCGGCCTCCGTGACGACATCCCGGACAGCGGAACCGCCACCGCCGGCGCCGCCCGGTTCCTGGCTGCCTTCCGAACAGCCGGTGAGCAGCAGCGTGCCGACCCCGGCGGCGATGACGAGACGCATGTAACGCAAAGGAACCCCTGGATAGAGTGGATGTGCGCGGTGGGGCGGACTTGGCCTCCGCCCCACCGTGGTCATGAGCAGGCGATCAGAAGTCGTACGTGACGCCGGAGCACCAGTCACCGAACCTGTGCGAGTTCATGACGTCGTTGGCGTACTTGCCGTTGCTGAGGGGGATGCCACTCATATCGCGGACGTGCCCGTAGGCGGCGACCCTGAAGCAGGGGCCGGCGTATCCGGAGTTGTAGTAGACCGAGACCTTGGTGTCCATGTCCCAGTTGTCGATGCTGCTGACGTTCGAAATGACGTTGTCACCCCGGTAGAGCGGGAGGCTGGTGCCGCCGTAGGTGATGTTGGCCCAGTTGGTACGGGAGCTGAAGTCGTCCCGCTTCTCTCCCTTGTAGTCGCCGTCCGACCAGAGGCAGACATTGTCGGGGGTACAGACGTCGGCCTGTGCGGGCGCGGCCATGGCGACTCCCGCGCCGAACAGGGTTGCCGCGGCAAGCAGCATTGCCGAAGTGCGTCGAATCATGAGATATTTCCTCGTTTTCAATCCATGCCGAAATAACGGCCGATAAATGAAGGGCCGGCGATCAGAAGTTGTACACGGGCCCCGTGCAAGCGCCGCCGAACTTGTGCGAGTTCATGTTGTCGTTGGCGTACTTGCCGGAGCTGAGGATGATGCTCGCCATGTTGCCCACGCTGCCGTAGGCCGCGATGTTGAAGCAGGGGCCGGCGTATCCGGAGTTGTAGTAGACCGAGACCTGGGTGTCCGGGTCCCAGTTGTCCATGGAGCTGACGTTGTTGACTGCGCCGTCGCCCGCGTAGAGCAGCCTGGTCGGGGCGTGGTCGTAGGTGATGGTGGACCAGTTGCTGCGCGAGTTGAAGTCGTCCCGCAGGTACCCGCTGTAGCCGCTGTCCGACCAGAGACAGACGTTGTCCTGGGTACAGCCCTGCGCCTGTGCGGGCGCAGCCATGGCGACTCCCGCACCACACAGGGATGCCACGGCAAGCAGCATTGCCGAAGTACGTCGAATCATGAAGCCTCTCCTCTTTCCCGATCCATTCCGAAATAACGGCCGATAAATGGCGAGAGGCATCCGGTGCGGAACCGTACCGCCCCTCGCCTCCCATGCGCACATCACATGAACGCCTGGTGAAAGACGCGCGCCAATTGACTTGATCGGCTTTCGGTGGCATAGAAGTGAATTTCCCGCCACCCGACGGGAGTGAATTACCACTCCACGGCAGCCATGCCCCCTGCTTGTGCGCAGCACGAACAGGGGCAGTCACCCAGTTCCGGCTGCCCCGTCCAATGCCCGCATCGCACCTGGTCGCAGCCCGCGAATTTTGTTCACGCCGGACCGGTGTCACCAAGGGCGAATTTAGACCGGAGCGGCGCGTGGTGGTGTGCGTGGAGTGCCGGGGTTCTGTGCACTGAGTGCCGTCGGGCAGCCATGGGAGAGCGCACGGTGTTCGGTGGGGGTGACGCCGTAGGCGTCACGGAACGCCCGGCTGAAGCCGGTGGCACTGGAGAAGCCCCATCGCGTAGCGATCGCTTGAACGGGCTGGCCGCTCAGCTCCGTGCATGCGAGGTCGGCGTGGGCGCGCTCGAGCCGGCGTTGGCGGATGCGTGCGGCGACGGTCAGGTCCTGGTCGCCGAAGAGGGCGTGGAGGCGCCGCAGGGATATGTTGTGCCGATCGGCGATCGTCCGGGGAGTCAGGTCAGGGTCCCCGAGGTTGTTCTCGATGAAGCAGTGGACCTTCTGCAGCCTCTCCTGTGCTCGGGCCTCGGCAGGCGCCTTGCCGAGGTCGCCGAGCCGGCGCGCGAGGAACGCAGTGGCCAAGTCCAGGGTGACGGCCCCCATCGCATGCAGCTCCTCGGGGCGACAGTGCGGACCGCGTGCGACCAGCGTCTTGAGGAAGTCGGCGAGGATCGCCCCCGACCCCACGTCCGCGGCCAAGCCCTGCGCCAGCAGGCCGTCCACCTGATCTGACCTGAGTGCCAGGGCCTGACGGGGAATCTGCATGACCAGTGCCTCGACCTGCCCGCCCGTGAAGGTCCCCGCGCTCGGTCGCGAGGTGTCCGTGAGCACGAAGCTCTCTTCGACCACCGAATCGTTGCCCCGCTGCGAGATGCTGAAAGTGCCCCGTGTGATGAGGGCCAGCTGGAGGTGCTCAGGGTCGCCGCGCCGGACATGGGCCGACGTGCGGCGCGAGACGACGGGCGAGCAGGCCGTGGAAGACAGCTGTGCAACGCCGAGATCCACGTGCATGAGGCTCGCCTGGAAGTCGGCCGCATGCAGGGTGTCGAGCGTGATGGGCATCACATCGTTGGACACCGCCTCGCAAAACCAATCAAATCTGTCCTTGCGCTCGACAGAATCCGACGTAACCAGCGACACCATGCGATCCCTCACAGCTCAACGCGGCAGCCGTCTTGGTCCTTCACCGGGTCGCCGACGAGCTGGCTGGACGCAGCGGCGCCTTGCCGGCCGACACGTCACGCACGCGTCGGAAACGCCGAACCGTCGCCACGGGCCAGGCATCTCCCTGACGACACGAACCGACAACACGCCAACCACTCCTACGACATGACCATGATCGCAGCAGCCCTGCCCCGGACCTCCGTCAGCTGGTCCGCAACGTGAACGGAGCGGCTTGGGGATGGACAAAGGCGCCTGCCGGGTCCAAGCCCAGGTCAGGCGCCTTCTTTTGTGGACCTAGTGGACCTGCGCCGGGGACCCGCTGCAGAAGTGGCAATGAGGCGTGGGCGCTTTGCGCCATTTTCGCCCAGGGTGACTGTCCACTCAGCGGTGCTTCGTGACCTCCGAGCGCTCTGGTTCCGGAGTTGAGACCGGATGCCCCGCACGGTGGTGGAGGTCGGGCCTGCCCGGATCCGCGCGGCGAACGCGCGTTGCTCCAGTCGGGTGTTCGCGAATGCATCCGGAAGTTGTGTATGTGTGGGTGGTTCGAAGAGTGTGGTCATTCTGGGGGGCCGACGAGGAGGTCTCTTTAAGAAACCTTGTTGAATAACGCTGACGCGTGGGGCGGTCTTGAATCAAATCCGGTAATCGGTCAGGGTTTCGAGCTGAACCCCCGGAGATCTTCCGGCTCCGGGAGGCTCACGCAACATGCCTTGACGCCCCACACGTCAACACGAGGAGCTCTCTCTCCATGTCAACACACAAGCACGCACTTACCCGTTCGCGCGGCTTCCGGGTCCTTGCAGTGGCCACGGGAGTCGCCACTGCAACTGGTGTCTGCATGCTGATGTCCCCTCTCGCCGGTGCGAACACTCCGGCCGAGGGGACGGTGTACGGGCTCGGCGCACCCGGTGCGCTCAGCGGCAGCTACATCGTCATACTCGACAAGGACGCGGATAAGCAGGCGCTCGCCAAGAAGTACGGCGGCGAGCTGAAGCGCACCTACGCGTCGGCTGTCAACGGCTTCTCCGCGTCCGGTCTTTCGGAGACCAGTGCCAAGCGTCTCGCCGCTGATCCGGCGGTGGGCAAGGTCGTCCAGAACAAGAAGTTCTCCATCAACAGCACCCAGGACAACCCTCCGTCGTGGGGCCTCGACCGCATAGACCAGGCGGAGACGGCGGGGGACAAGAAGTACACGTACCCCGACGCGGGTGGTGAGGGTGTCACGGCCTACGTCATCGACACCGGCGTGCGGATCAGTCACAAGGACTTCGGTGGCCGGGCCGCACACGGCTTCGACGCAGTGGACGGCGACCAGAGCGCCGACGATGGCAACGGGCACGGTACTCACGTCGCCGGAACCATCGCGGGCACCTCCCACGGGGTGGCCAAGAAGGCCAGGGTCGTCGCGGTCCGTGTGCTCGACGACAACGGGTCCGGCACCACCGAGCAGGTCGTGGCGGGCATCGACTGGGTGACGCAGCATCGCAGCGGCCCCTCGGTTGCCAACATGAGCCTCGGTGGCGGCGCCGACGAGGCGCTCGACGAGGCAGTACGTCGGTCGATAGCCGCTGGTGTCACCTATGCCGTCGCGGCGGGTAACGAGTCCACCGACGCCGGGCAGGGCTCTCCCTCGCGGGTCCCGGAGGCCGTCACGGTGGCCTCCAGCACATCCGACGACTCGCAGTCCTCATTCTCCAACTTCGGCTCGGTCGTGGACCTCTACGCACCGGGCTCGGACATCACCTCCGCCTGGAACGACAGTGACAGCGGCACGAAGGTCATCTCCGGCACCTCGATGGCGACCCCTCACGTGGTGGGAGCGGCGGCCCTCTACCTGGCAGGACACGCGGACGCGTCGCCCGCGGAGGTCGCACAGGCCCTGATCGCAGGGGCGACCTCGGGGAAGATCACCAACCCGAGCAGCGGAACACCGAACAAGCTGCTGAAGGTGTCTGCACAGTAGGCGGAGCCGTCCGCGTCGGGGGCGCCCCGAACGGGGGGGGGGGGGGGGGACCAAAAGAGGAGATTTTTCCCTGAGGTTCCCTGGTGTGTCCCCCGCAGAAATTTCCTTT
>NZ_JBHWMB010000023.1:20507-29044 GCF_042730015.1 Streptomyces sp. NPDC059957
AAAGGGAAAACACAAAAAACGTGGGGGGGGTTTTAGAAAGGGGGGGGGAACCTTCCGTTGTGGGCCCCCCCGCCTGGGGGGGGGGTGTGCCCCCCCCGACGGCGGCGCTTTTCCCGTGAGTTCAACTGGTGCGCCCGTAGCGGACGTTCTTGCTCCAGATCCGATCCAGGCGTACCCGGGTACCCGGGCGGGGCGCGTACCAGATCTGGTCTTGGCCGGCGTAGATACCCACGTGTTCCACAGTCGAGCCCCTGGGGAAGAACACCAGGTCCCCCAATGCGCGTTTGTTCCGGGGAATGTGAGAGGTGTGCTCGTACTGCTGCTCCGCGGTACGGGGCAGCTGTCTGCCGGCGCTGACTTCGGGACGGTAATTTCCCTTCCGGGAGCTCGGCTTGGCGTTCTAGAAGAACCCAACTGCCTCCGGGGAATAGCTGCAATAGAGGTTCTTCGTCTGCTGGTGGTACATCAGCTGCACCCGTGCCGACCTGGAGAAACGACAGTTGGAGCGGCCATCTTGCAGGGCCTGGTCCGGAAGTGGTCCGGACAGGCAAGGGGGGCGCTACCACCCTGAAGGCGGTGTGTGGGCCTGATCCGCGTAGCACTTCTGGGGTAGGCGGTATGGCCGGCGCTGTCGCTCAGTACCTCTTGAAGGTTCGATGGAAGCAGCCCTACGCCACCATCCCCGAAGTCCCCCAGGTCGCGAAGCTCGCCGACATCGCCATCCCGGACGGCTTCACTGACTTGGTGAAGCTCTTCTTCGCCGCGCTGCAAATCGACGATGAACTGCCGTCCCGCCGGCACATCACTGACGTCAATCTCCAGAGTCTCCTCATCCCTGCGATCGCGACCCTGCAGCGGGACCACGTGGACGTCGAGGCCACCTATCGCGCACTGATCGAGCGAATCTGGCAGTCGAACCGCGACGAGAGCGATCGCGGACAGCTCGCTGTCTACATCGCCGACCCGACGAGGGTCCTGCACAGCGTGCAGATCCAGCAGCGCATCGCCAGGCGTTCCTCACGGGCTGGCACCCCTCCTGGGCCCTGCCGTGCGGCACGGCAGGGCAGGGCCCACGGGACGCGGCGGGCGGCACCACGGGGGCGGTGCCCTGCGCGATCGGGCGGTCAGTTGCCGCCCAGGGCCCCGAGGTCGTGCGCGTAGCGGCCGGCCGCGTGGGCGATGACGTCGATGTTGACGTCGAAGGAACGCATGTCGATGTTGGCGAGGTCGTCGCCGGGCTTGTGGTGGTTCACGTCGTACGCGGTGCCCGCCTGGCCGCCGAACCTGGCCGCCTGGGCCTCGGTCTTGAGGCCGTCGGAGCCGGTGAAGGTGCCTCCCGAGGGGATGCCTGCCACGAGGAAGGGCGCGTAGTCCGACAAGCCGATGAAGTCGGTGCCCTCGTGCGGGACGCCCTTCGCGTCGAGGAAGTCGGTGATGCCCTTCTCGAGCTGGGCGGAGCCCTCCGGGCCGGGGCCCGCGCCGACGCGGTCGGAGTCGTCCCCGTCGCTGACGAAGAACGCGCCGTTCGGCGAGGCGATCGTCTCGAAGTTCAGGTAGAGCCGGATCTGCGTGCGCTGCTCCGGCGTCAGGGCGGAGAGGTACGCCTGCGAGCCCGCGACGCCGAACTCCTGCGCCGACCACCAGGCGAACCGCACCTTGTTGCCCACCTTGTGCTGCGACTTGGCGAGTTTCAGCGCGACCTGGAGGAGCCCGGCCGAGCCGGAGCCGTTGCCGTTGATGCCGGGGGTGCCGTGCTGCGAGTCGAGGTAGGAGCCGAGGAGGACCGTGTTGGCGGCGTCCCCGCCGCGGGTCTCCGCGACCACGTTGAAGCTCCGGCGGTTCTCGCGCAGTTCGTGGATGTCGAGAGTGACCGTCACCGGCCCGGCGGCGGCCTCCGCGGTCAGCGCCGCGCCGTCCTCCTGGCTGATCCCTCCGGTGGGGATGCGGGCGAGGGAGGAGTCCCCGACGGTCCCGTTGATCTTGCCGGAGGTGTTGTTGTAGACGATCGCGCCGAGCGCGCCCGCCGCGTGGGCATTGCCCTGCTTGACGGCGAAGGAGCAGCCGCCACGCTTGACCAGGGCGATCCTGCCGGTGAACGCGCCCGCCGCGAAGTCACCCGGCTCGCAGCCGTGGGTGTTGTCGGCGTCGACGGGGACCACGGCCAGCTCCCCGGTGACCCCGCCCTCGGGGCTGCGGGCAGTGAACGCCATGAGCTGGACGGCAACCTCGCGCGGGGTGGGCGAGTCGACGGTGAGGGATTCGGCGAGGTCCTCGGTGTAGACGAAGCCGAACTCCTGGCGGGAGGTCCGGTAGCCGGCGTGGCGCAGCACCCCCTCCACGTACGCGGCCGAGGCCTCGTGGCCCTTCGAACTCGCGACCCTGTTGCCGCCGTTGTAGTCCGCGGCCGACTGGAACGCCCGCAGGTGGCGGAGGGCGTCCTTGGCCGTGGACTCCCGGACGAGTTGCGCCGCCAGGGCCGCGCCGCGGGCGGCGGCGGCCCGGCCCGGGTCTTCGGCGCCCGCGGCGGCGGGGCCGGCGAGGAGCAGCGGGGAGAGGAGTGCGGCGGCGGCCAGGGTGGCGGTCGCCGCGGCGGTACGACGTGCGGACATGGCTGGGTGCCCTCTCACGGCAGGTCGAACGGACCGGTCGGCAGGGCCGTGGTCGGCGGTCGACGATCGGGAAGAACGTGCGTGTCGGGAGGAGATCGAGGCACGCTAACCCTGCGGCGGGCCCCTGCCAAGGAGAAGATCCGAGCCGGGCCGGGCGCCCCGATTATTGGCCGAGATGCGGCGGGCATACGGCTGAGGACGGCTGCCGGTTCGCAACTCATCTATCTTTAGCGGCAGTTGGCTAGTTCGCGCCCCTGACACCCTCACGCGCGATCCCGTATCCATTGTCGTGAGCGCCGGTGAGCCCCACCGCGTGCCGACAGGACAGTGCGCCCGAGGGCGCCGGTAGCGCGGGGGTGGCAGACCAGTGCTGGCCAGAACCGAAAGATCCTCGTCAGATCCCGTCCACGGTCCTCCGGAGGACCCCGATTTACCCGGTTGTCCCGGGCCCGCCCCAGACCCGACCGGCGGGGGCGGGCCGGCCGACGGGCCGACGTACCGGATCCTGGGGCCCCTGGAGGTCCGCCGGGGCGGGGTGCCGTGCACGCCCAGCTCCCTGAAGCGGCGCGCCCTGCTCACGCTGCTGCTGCTGCACGCCAACCGCCGCTTCCCGATCTGCTCCCTGATCGGCGAGTTGTGGGACGACCGGCCGCCGCGCACGGCCGTGGCGACCGTGCAGATGTACGTGTCCGGGCTGCGGCGCGTGCTCGCCCCCGAGTACAGCCGCGGGGGCGGCGACCCCCGCAGGCACCCGCTGCTGCTCACCTCCGGCAACGGCTACCTGCTGCGCGTACAGCCGGGGGAGCTGGACCTCGACCGGTTCCGCACGCTGGCCGCGCGCGGCCGGGAACTGCGGGCCGCGGGCCACTGCACCACCGCGGCAGAAGCGTTTCACCGGGCCCTGGCCCTCTCGCGGGGCACCCCCTTCGGGGACCTCGGACCGGCCTGCCTGCCCGAGCACTACACCGTCCGGCTCGAAGAGGAGCGGCTCGCCCTCGTCCACGACCGGATCGGCGCCGACATCTGCAGTGGCTGGGCCCGCGAGGTTGTCGGTGAGCTGGAGGAGCTGTGCGCGCGCCACCCGCTGCGCGAGGACTTCCACGAGCAGCTGATGCTCGCCCTGGCCGCCACGGGCCGCCGCGCCGAGGCCCTGCACGCCTACACCCGGGCCCGGCGCGCCGTGGTGGAGGACACCGGAATCGAACCGGGACCGGGCCTGCGCGCGGCCCAGCAGGCCCTGCTCAGCGGGGCCCGGCCCGACAACACCCGGCACGACGGCTGCCGCCCGGCGGGCGCACTCCACCCCGCGGCGCTCGGCGGCTGAGGGCCGCACGGCATCCGCAGGGCCACGGGTACGTACGGCTGCGGGTTCGCACGACCGTACCCGCACGCGGCCGTGCACCAGCTCGCGCAGACAGCAGTACGCCGGTACGCGCGCTCCGCGTACCGGCGTACTCACCCTGCTGACCCGCCTACCCCGCTCAGCCCCCGAGGCTCCAGTCGAGCCGCCGCCGGAAGTACACGAGGGGGTCGTCCTCCGCCACCGCGCAGCCGACCACCTCGCCCACCACGATCACGTGGTCGCCGTGCGGGAGCACCGCCCCCGCACGGCACTTCGCGTACACCGGGACGCCCGCCAGCCGCGGCACCGTCCCGTCCCAGTCCCAGAGCACGTCGGCGAACTTGTCCCCGGAGCTGCCCGCGAAGGTCCTCGCCAGCGCCGCGTGGCTGCGGGCCAGCAGGTGGACGCCGAAGTACGCGTCCGAACCCGCCGTGATCTCCCGGCAGGTCCGGGAGGTGCGCGCCAGCGCGACGAGCACCGACGGCGGGTCCGCGCTGTACGAGCAGACGGAGGAGACGAGCAGCCCCGAGGGCCGGCCGTCGCCCCGCCGGGCGGAGACCACCGCCACCCCCGAGACAAGCCGCGACATGGCCTCGGTGAACGCGGCCCCGGAAACGGTCCCGCCGGTCCCGCGCTCCCGCTGCATCTCCCGCTGGCGCTCGTGCTGCTTCTCCTGCTGACCGAGGTCCATCCCGGGCCCTACGGGTGCGCCCGCTCGGCCGCGCGCAGGCAGGTCTCCCGGCGGCTGCGGGCCTCTTCGTCGTCGGTGACGGCGAGGACGGCGTCGAAGTCGGCCACCGCCTGGACCAGGCTGCCCGCCGCCTCGTGGACCACGCCCCGGTTGAACCGGAACTCGGGCCGGGCCTCCAGCTCCACCGCCCGGTTGAAATCGGCCAGCGCGGCGGTCAGGTCGCCTTCCACATAGGCGAGTCCGCCCTTGATCGCCCATGCCTCGGCCAGCTCCGGATCGTGGCGCAGGGCCGCGTCGAGGGAGTCGCGGGCCTCGGCCGTACGGCCCTCCTCTCCCCACAACCGGCCCTGGAGGCAGAGCAGATGGGGGTGCTCGGCGTCGACCAGCAGCCCGGCCTCGACATCGGCCAGGGCCGCTTTGGCCTCGCCTTGGTCGGCCAGCAGGCCCGCGCGGGCGAGGAGGGCCTCCAGGTTGCCCGGCTCCAGTTCGAGGGCCCGGTCGAAGTCGGCCAGCGCGCCGTCGAGGTCGCCGAGTTCGAGGCGGGCCTCGCCGCGGTTGTAGTGCACCTCGGGGAAGGGCGATTCCAGGGTGATGGCCCGCTCGTAGTCGGCGATGGCCTCCTCGATGCGGCCGAGCCGGCGGAGCATGCTTCCGCGGTTGAAGTAGTGGTCGGCGAAGTCGTGGTCCAGATCCATGATGGAGGCGTAGTCCTCCAGGGCGTCCTCCAGCCGGCCGCTCATGCCGTTGACCTGGGCGCGGTTGTAGCGCAGGCCGACTCGGTGCCAGGTGCGCTCGCCGATGCCGAGCTCTCGGTCGAGCCGCTCGATGCCCTCGTCCAGCAGCCGCAGGGCCTCGTCGGGACGGCCGGCGCGGACCTCGACCAGGGCGAGGCCGTTGCGGTTGAACACGGAGAAGAAGGCGCGTTCCTTCAGGTCCGGCAGCAGGTCCGAGATCGCGATGGCCTGGTTGACGTACGCGCGGGCCCTGCGCTCGTCGCGCAGCTCGGGCGGGAAGTGGCGGGCGTACAGCATGCCCGTCTCGTAGGCGAGGCTCATGTGGTGCTTGGGCATGGTGGTCTGCGAGCGCGCCTCCTCCTGTACGGCGGCGGACTCCTCCGGCCGTCCGGCGGCGGCCAGGCACACGCCCGTCTCGCGGGTGAAAGGCCACCACAGGTCGGGCCGGACGTCGGGGCCCGTACGGTGACGGCCCTCCTCGCCCATCTCGGCCGCCGCGTGATAGAGGCCCAGGTACTTGCAGCGGAGCTGGGCCCAGCGCAGGGCGTCGAGTCCGGCGCCGTCGCCGTCGCTGCCGCGCAGCAGGTGGTAGGGAAGGGTGCCCAGCCGGAGCGAGGGCTCCTCCTCGGCGCGGGCGGCGACCTCCTCGGCCCGGCGGTCGTGCAGGACAGCGCGCTCGGGGCCGGTGAGGGCCTCGTACGCGGCGCGCAGTGCGGGCTCGTCGCTGATGCAGTCGCCGGCCACGTACCGGGCGGCGGCCTCGGCCAGGCTGCCGGACTCGGCGCCGTCGGGGGCCGGCCCGTCGGGCTCGGCGCCCGCGGGGGCCCCGGGGTGGTGGACGCGGGTGGTGCGCACGGCGAGTTCCGCGGGCAGGGACACGGAGACCATGCCCGGCGGATCTTCGAGCTCCGCGGTGTCGGTGGCGACGACCAGGGTCAGGAGCTCGGCGGGGATCCGGCGCAGGGCGGCGGCGAGGAACTCGTGGTCGGTGACGTCGGCGTGCTGCACGTTCTCCACGACGAGGGTGCGCGGGCCGTCCCCGGATCCGGGGAGGGCCGCGAGCAGGAAGTCCACGATCCCGTGCGAGACGCGCAGCGAGTGCAGCCGGGCCGGGTAGCGGCTGGCCTCGCCGGGGGCATTGGCCATCTTCTCCAGGGCGCGGATCCTCTGCGGTACCAGGGGCGCCAGTTCCGGGGTGCTCTCCTGGAGCTCGATGTAGTGGCGGGCGGCCAGTTCGGGCATGCGGCGCAGCGCCTCGGGGGCGACCTGGCGCAGCAGGGCGCCCGCCGCGGAGTAGGGGCCGCGCAGCCGCCGGTGCGCGTCGACCACGGCCAGGGGGGCGGGCAGGCCGAGTCCGGCCCGCAGACGGTCGCGTTCGCGGCGCAGGGGCGCCGCGATCCAGTAGTGGCCGGTCATCAGGACTCCTTCGTGGATGCCGCGGCCTTCGGGCCGGGGAGGATACGGAGCTCCCGCGTCGCGGGACAGGGGGAGCCGGTTCGCCTGCTGGGCGGAGCGGCGTTGTCAGTGGCGGCCGGTAGCCTGCCTGTGCGCATGTGCGGTACTCGTTCCGGATCGATCCCACGCCGGGTCAGCGCATCGCGCCGGTCCGTACGTTCGGCTGCACACGGGTGGTCTACAACGACGCGCGCCGGCCGCCCGGAAGGCGGACCGGTCGAGGATCGCGGCCGGAGTCCTGGCGAAGCGGGTGGTCATCGACGCGAAGCGAATGCCCGGGCGGGCGTGGCTCGTCGAGGTGGGGGGCCGAGCCGACGGGGGGCGTCCGTCAGCCGATGACATGGTGGGTGCGGGAGGTGCGGGCGCGCAGGCGCTCCCGGGCGGCGATCCAGATCGTGAGGGCGGTCTGCCAGAAGGCCATGATGAGGAAGGCCGAGGAGTCCAGCAGCTCGACCCAGCTGGAGCCCTCGCCGCCGAAGCGGCTGACGGCTCCGGAGACCATCTCCACGAAGACGGGGGCGAGGGCCAGCAGGAAGGTGCTGAGGCTGAAGGTGTAGCCGGCCACGATCAGCCAGGAGTACCAGCGGGCGGCCCGGCGGTCGACGGGGTGCCACAGGGATTCGTCCGCCAGCCCCTCGGTGCGCCCGCGCAGCCGCAGGAAGCGGTTGCGCAGCAGGCGTACGGACGTGGTGTGCAGGTCCACGCAGCCGAGCATGGTGGTGATCAGCACGTACACGTCGGTGCGCAGGTAGAGGAAGAACTGCCACAGCACCCGCAGCACGGCGGCGAAGGCCACCGCGAGGCAGACGCGGCTGGCGGTGGTTTCGGCACCGCCGGGGCTGCGGGCGGCGTCGGCGACGGTGATGAGGAGGGAGACGAGGACGACGTCGACGACCATCCCGGCGACGATCGGCAGGTAGCGCTTGCGGCGTTCCACGGCGACGAGCCCGTCCAGGGCCGTTTCGACCACGAGGAAGTAGAAGCGGTGCGACAGCCTGGTCTTGGAGCCGATGCCCAGACGCCGGGCGGCCAAGGCGTGGAAGGCCTCGTGGATGGCGATCAGGGGTACCGCGGCGACCAGCATGACCAGGCTGATGACGGCGTAGTACTCGCTGAACAGCATGTCTTCCGCGGTCGGTACGAGGTCCGGGGAGCGGATCACGCGCCAGAGCGCCCAGGAGGTGATCAGCCCGTAGCCGATCCAGGCGGGCGGGGAGAACAGGGCGCGGCCGAGCCGCTGCCAGCGCACCGGGCCCGTCTGCGCGGGCTCCTCGCCCTCCTCGCGGACGAAGCCGAGTTCGCGCAGGGCGCCGATGATGTCGTCGATGTCGACCTGTTCGCCGTACTCGGCGCAGTACCAGTCGGCGGCCTGCGACGGGGTGGCGCCGGCCTCGAGGCGGCGCACGAGGTGGGCGCCGTCGACCGGGAAGATCCCGTAGGAGTCCGTGTCGGGCCGCCCGATGGTGACCTCTTCGCCGTCCTCCAGGTAGACCAGCGGGTGGAACGGCAGGGGCGTGTCTGCCTCACTGCGGATGCCGTGCTCCGGCATGGGGCCTCCCTCGGCTTGCGGTCCGGACCGGCTGCGGGCGGGGCCCGCCGCCCGGGAGGCGGGGGGGGGGCGAAAGAGAAGACAGAGGGACGCAGGGGGTGAGGGGGAGAGAAGAGCAAGGGGACAGCAGAAAACGGGGTGAGGGGCAAAGCCTCAC
>NZ_JBHWMB010000023.1:29054-114361 GCF_042730015.1 Streptomyces sp. NPDC059957
GTGCGTTTACGGGAGGGAGTTGGTAGGGGGTTTAGTCCGTGGGGGAGTGTGGTGGATGCTGTAGGAGGGAGACTGCGTTTTGATGCTCTCGCCCTCCCCCCCCCCTCCCCCGGGCCCCGGCCGATCAGGTGTCGGGGCTCAACTCAGCCAGGATCAGCTCGGGTTGGTGTAGACGTCGCACGCCGAGGAGGTCAGACGGACCGGACCGGCCTTGCGGACCTGGATCTTCTTCATGGGAATCTCCTTCACATCAGTGGGTGATGCGGACGTGTCCATCCTGGCGAGGGCCGCCATCGTTTCCCCAAATCTCCGCCAAACGCTTCACGGGGCGCGCACGAGGCGGTCGAGGTCGCGCAGCGCACCGGGGAGATCCCCCGGGCCGCCGGGGGTCCCCTATCTGCTCGACGCCACCCAGTCGGTCGGGCTGGGGCTGGGCGCCGCCGTACAACAAGCCCTCGACCTGGGCCCCGCGGAGACCGGGCGTCCGCGCTCGAGCGCGGCTGCGCGGCGCGCTGGACTCCGTACCGGGCGTCACGACGTACGACCAGGGCCGGGAGCGGTGCGCGATCGTGACCTGCACCGTCGCCGGAATGCCGACCTCCGCGGTCGCGGCCGCCCTGGCCGGGCACGGCATCAGCGTCAGCACGACCGACGCGCTCCAGGACCAGTTCGACACCGAGGTGTGTGGCGTCCACCCCCTGGTCCGGTTGTCGCCGCACTACTACAACACAGAGGCCGAGGTCGAACGCGCCCCCGCGGTCCTGACGGGGCTGGCCGCGGGCGGGCTCCCCTGCGGCGGCCTGCGCGGATGGTCTCGGCGGTGGCGGCAACAGCCTCTTCGTCCAGGCGGGACATCTCCCGCAGCAGCAGGTGCGCATCGGGCCGGGACTTCCTCGCCTCGCTCACCAGCGAGGCGATCACCTTCACCGAGTTGTGCGACCGCCCGTGGGTCTCCACGAATTTCTCGCCGACCGCCAAGATCTCGTCGGTGTTCCGCAGCACCCAGTCCAGGCGGGCGAAGGCAGCAGAACGGGTGAGGTGATTCACCGACCAGGTCTTGCCGTTCTCGGAGCACGGCTCACCCTGTCTGGCCGGGCAGGTGAAGCACGGCACTGCGCGCGTCAGCTCGTTCCAGCTCTCGGCGTCCAGCCCCTTGGGGTAGCGCTCTTGGCGGCGAGCCACGCCCCAGATCCTCTCGCCGTCCGGGCGGTTGGTTTTGTTCAGGAGGTGCGCCCCGGCGAGGGTGTACCGGTAGAGCGCATCGCGTTCCAGTGCCTTGAGGTCGGCGCTGGGAATCGTGGGCTCGAACGCCGGTGCTAGGCCCGGGTCCTTGCGCAGAGGGGCCATGAACAGGTTGCGGTTCACGACGAAACGGTCACCCACCGGGGACCGGGCTATCGCGTGTCCGTTCAGGCGTTGCGGGGGTAGCTGTCGACTCTCGCCACGGACGGCCAGCTGCTCGGTCTGCCGGGCTATTCGCGGTGGGCGGGATGCCCGTCGGTGAGGAGACTGCCGTACGCGAGGGCCAGAACGGGGAAGCCGAGGTCGTGCAGCGCAAGGCGGGCCGTCTCGGCGGTGGAGGGCTGGTAACCGGTGGCCTTCTTCAGGAGGGCGACAACGTAGTGCAGGCCCCCGCCGACGAGCGCGAACCAAGCCTGATTCTTGCTGAACGTGCAGCTGTGCGCGGGCACCAGTTCAGCTGCGGCCTGCTGGACCTGGGCGAGGGTGACTTCGCGGCGGGTGCCGTCGGAGAGGAACGTGGCGGTGGTGGGCATGGGCTGGTCCTTCGGGTCGGTGTCGCGCCCGAGGATCGTACGCGCCCCCTGCCTGGACGGGCCTGGGGGCGCTGGATCAGGCAGGTTATGTGCAGCCCAGACCAGCCCACCGGGTAACCGGTCCCCTCCACTCTGGAGTGAGTTGGCGTATCAGGCCATGCGCGCGGCCGCCGTCACAATGGTCCTGCGGACCACGTGATGAAAGCGTTGGGGCACAAAGGGCGTGCCCACACCCACGGCACCCTGCAGAGCCGAGCCGTCCCGTTGCGTCGTGCCACGAAAACGACTCTCGTGCTGCTTCCGGTAGGTGGTGTGGTCCGGGAATGGTCCGGGTCTTGGTCGTACGTGAGCTGGTTGGCGCAGCTGTCTTGCCGGAGTCACGTTGAGCTGCGCCTCGGCTTGGACGCGAGCGAACCAAGGGGGTCGGCGTACAGATCGAGTGGGCGCGGACCCGGCGGCTCGCCGCCTGACCCCCGGGGCCGCGAGTCATCGCTCCGGTCCGGTCCCCGCCGTCCGGTCGTCGAGGCCGAGGTCGCGCAGTGCGGCGAGTACCAGCTCCTCCGGAAGCTTGAAGCGGCGGGCCAGCTTCCGGCTGCCGAGACGTTCCACGGCCTGCCAGTCCTTCATCTTCTGCAGGGCTGCGATCTCGTTCACGGCCCTGGACACCCGGTTCACGGCCGTCCCCGGGGCCTGCACCACCTCGGGGCTCGGCGCGCGGTACGGGTCCGCTTCGGGCGCCGGTTCTTCCAGTGCCGAGCCGCTCACCGCCTCCGCCGCCCGACCGCCCCGTTCGTCGAGCTCGTACGCGCCCGGCCCCCACGTCTCCCACGGAATCGCTTGCTCGGCGTAGCGGCCCGTCAACAGGTCCTGGGTCGCGGCCCACTGGAGCCACGCCCGGGAGGGACGCAGGGCCGCCGCCACCCGCTCCGCCGGGCTGCCCGCGGGCAGCACCCGGCCGTCCTCGGCATCGGCGGGCAGCAGGCAGTGCCGGTACGCGGAACGGAGCATGGGCGGCCACGGCACCGTCATCGGTGTCAGCCGGGCCGCGGCGGCCAGGACGTCCGGATGCGCCGGCCGCAGCCGGTCCAGCAGCCCGCGGACCACCCTCGTGTAGGCCTTCGACGGCTTCCACCGGTCCCGCTCCCGGTGCAGGGCGAGGATCGCCAGCATGGGATTGGCATCCTTCTCGTTGGCGAGCTCATCGATCGCCTCCGGGGCGGGCATCACTCCGTCCCGCAGCCCTGCCAGCGCGGCCTCGACCTCCACTGCCGTGGGATCCCAGGGCTCCCAGACCTCGCCCAGGGGAACCATGTGGACCGAAGCGCCTCTCGGGTCCGGACCGCTGAGGGTGTTGGGGAGGAACACGAGGGTCTGCCAGCCGGCGCACAGCCAGACCGTCTGGTCTGTCCACTCCGTCCAGCTTCCCTCCACGACGGATCCCGGGTAGGTCTCCGTACGGTCTTCCGCGGCGCCCGGCACCGACCCCGGATACGCGGTGCGGCCGGTGCGCAGGAGATAGGGCCCCGGAGTCAGACGACCGCACCGCCCGATCGCGGTCCCGTGGGTGGGATCGGGTATCCACTCCGAGCTCCACTCGGACACCGGGCGCAGCCGCGAGTCGAGTAGGACGGCCAAGTCCCCGTCCAGTGGAGCTTGGGGGGAGTCGCGCAGGGTGCGCAGGATCAGTACCGCGCCCGATTCGGGGCCCGCACCGGCCGCGAGCACGGAGCTGAGGCGGCGTGTCAGTTCACCGTGGGTCTCGTTGACGGTCCGGGTGCCGTTCGCCGGGGCGCCGACGGCGAACTCCACCGTCAGGTCACGGTGTTCCTCCGCGCCGGGCGCCAGCATGATCAGCTGCGTGTTCTCGGCACTGCCCACCCTGCCCTGGATCCGGTAGACGCCGGGCTCCAGGGACATCCTCAGCTCGCCCTCCTTGGAGGCGATCGGCCGGAGCGCGCCGTCGAACACGCTGAGCAGTGTGTTCGGGACCTGACTGGACAGCGTGAGCGTGGCCGGTTCAGAGCTGAATGACACAGCTGCCTCCAATGGATGCCATGAACATGCCGCCACCGGCGAAGCGCGCCCCGTCGAACGTGCTGCGGAGCACGACGGCGTACGCTCCCGGCGCGAGGGGGAGGGCCCACGGGCCGGCCGTCGGATCGTAGGAGGCGACCCGCACGGTGCCCTGGAGGAGATCCACCGGCTCTGTCCAGCCGGCGGGGAAGCCAATGGTCACCATGCACTTCTCCTGGTCCCCGGCACTGCTGAAGACGATGGGATGCCCGGCATCCGAATACATCTCCGAGTGCTGCGGCACCGGCCTTTCCCGGGTGGCCTCCAGCACCGCAGTCGCGACGTATTCGGCGAGAGTGACGGAGGTGACGGCGTTGAAGGCGGGGTTCCTGTTCGCGCGGCGCAGGCCTTCCACGAGGGCCCGGGTGGAATAGCCCCGCCGCTCGTCGGGCGGGATGGCCAGCTCCCGCTCCTCGTACGCCGGATCGTTCGGTCCGGCCGCGTACCCCACCAGGGTGCGCACCCGTTCCCCCGGTTTGCACAGGTCGAACCCCACCGTGGACGGCTCCACCTGGCGGAAGTACGTACGGCAGCAGTCGGCGAAGACGACCACCTCGTGGAAGACCGCGCAGCTGCGGCCTTCCCCCGCATGGAGTCGAGGGTACGTCTCCGTCGAGCCGTCTGGCACGGGAAGCCGTCGCGCGGACCGGTTCCTTGACGGCGGCGCCCTTGGAGGTCAGCGCTTCGACCGTCCGTCCGAACTGCGCCGGCGTGGGGATGGACTTGTTGCCGGGTGACTCCGTGATCGTTATCAGGGGCCCTCTCCGGCGGTGGCCGCCTGACGGTGTGCTGCGCGGGTACCCATCAACGGGCCTATAACGCGTGCGAGTTCGCCCCGACGCCTCGCCCCATCCCAGCCCCGTACCGTAGCCCGAACCGCCGCACCGCGTGGGGCCGCGGCCGGTGCGGGCGATCTCACAGGCCGGCTAGCAGGCGGCCTGTATAGCCCACCATGACGGTCCAGAACAGCCCGGTGTAACCGCGTTCACCGATCTTCTTGTTGAACCGTCTTCCCATGAACGTCGCGACCAGCATCAGCGGCACGCACACCAGGGCGATGAGATAGTCCCCGCCGTTGAGCAACGCCGCGTCCGTCCAGACCGCCGTCTTGGTCACGTCCCCTACGAGTGAGGCCATGGACAGCGCACCCACGAGGTGAAGGCGGTCCAAGTCCAAGCCACGGACCGCCAGCCCCTTGAGGGGTCCGGACGTGCCACTGAAACCGGATGTCGCGCCTGACGCGAACGCCAGCAACGGGGATCCGAGCCGTCTGAAGCGGGTGAGGTCCAGGGACTCCACCAGGAACGCGACCACGAAGCTCAGGATGACCGCGATCGTCACCGCTCGTTCGGGTGCCGAGACGAGCAACTTCGCCCCCAGAAACGTTCCGGCGCCGACGAGCACGATCACGGGGACCGCTTTGCGGTACGGCAGGGTCTCCCGGTAGGCGAAGACCTTGACCACGTTGTTGGCGGCGAGAAGCAGCGCCGCCATTGCCACCCCGGACTTCGTGCCGAGCACGAGGGCCAGTGTCGGCACGAGGATCAGACTGCCCCCGAACCCGGCCGAGGCGGAGAGCGTGAACGCGGCGGCGACCGCCACGAATACGACCGGAAGCAGGTATGGCTCCATCGGTGCTCCTCAATCGGTCGGTCCCCAAGACAGAGCGGTGTGTTCCCCCTCTCCACGATGGAACGCTCTGCGCTGATTCGCCACAGGGGCGGGAGCCGGGGTGACAGGCTGCCCTGCGCAGGTGATTTCCGTTCGACTGCGGCCTGTTCACCCTGAAACCGCCGGGGCGGGAATCCACATGCGGGGAGAGCTACTCCAATCGGGCCGAGGGAATCGTTTCGCTTTCTCCCGTATGAGTGACCCGGCATTTCGAATGTGCCCAGCCCGCCGATCTGTGGCGATGCTGTCACGCAAGCAATTTTTCCACACCGAGGGAATCCATCGCATTGCCGCTACCATCCCCACGACTGAAGGTTTCAGATGGGTGCTGACCTGAGGCGTGTTGTGGCCGTAGGAGACTGCGCGCTCTTTCGGCTCGGCATCGTTCAACTGATCAATACCGAACCGGACCTCCTCCTGGTCGCGGCCATATCGTCCATCAAGGAATTCGACGACAGGCAGCCCGACGCCGGCATGGTGGTGCTCAACCTCCGGCTGACCACTTCCGAGCTCGCCCGTACCGTCGCCCGGCTCTGCGAGCACGGCTATGCGGTCATCGTCGTCTCGGCCTCCACGCGCATCGACCTCGTTCCGGTGATCCGAGCGGGCGCCCGTGGCTGTCTGGACAGCCAGGCCGAGCAGTCCGAGTTGGTGTCCGCCATCCGGGCCGTGGCTTCGGGTGAAACCTACGTACCAGCCCCGCTCGCCGTACACCTGCTGGTGGCGCCGCTCCACCTCACCGACCGGGAGCGGGAGATCCTGGGGCGGGTGGCCAGCGGCGACACTGACCGGGAGATCGCCGTCCTGCTCGGAATCAGCGAACATACGGTGCATTCGCATCTGGACCGGCTCCGCGACAAGATCGGCGGCCGGCGGAGAGCCGATCTCACTCGCTTCGCCATCGAGTACAGCCTCGTCCCACCCCCGCCCGGGCAGGGGTAGATCTACCCACCAGGCACTGGGTGATTAGGTCCTTGGCAGAACAAAGATCCTCACGAACACTGAACTCAGACGGCCGAGAGGCAACAACGCGCTGAGCGACGGCTGTCCCGTTCGGGATTTCACTACCCTGACCCCGTTGCGCCCCGCGCCCTTCGCCCCGCTGGTTCAAGGGGTGTTTCCCCGGGGTCATTCTTCTCCTTCGTCCGCACCGCAGCGGGGAGGCCGAGTTGATACGCAAACCGGTTGGCGCTTCAGACGACGCGGAAGACGACCGCGCGGCACGCCGAAGGGAGGAGTTTCTGCGGGCCAGGCGGCAAAGGGATGAGGACACCGGCGAAGAGGACGGTGAGGCCACGCCGGAGGAGGCCGACAACTGCGCGGCCGAATCAGACCCGGCCTCTCCTTCGGAGCCTCCCGATGACCATCGGGCCAAGCCGTAGTGCGCGACCTTGACGGCACGAGGAGATCAGCCATGCATGGGAAGCCCCAGGACACAACACTCCAAGCGTCCGAACACCAAGACTTCCCCGGCGGGAAGGCATTGGCGCGGCTGATGCTAGAACTGGCCCGCATCGGCCGGCCGGAAGAAGCCGTGGAGGCCGCCACCCTCGCGCTCCCGGACATGGACCGGACCGCGGCGCAAGCCCTGCTCGCCAGCGTGGCCGGCCCGCAAGGCGGTTCCGGATCCTCCTCCGGTCAAAACGACGGTGACGGTGACGGTGACGGCGGCAACGAGCAGTACGGTGCACCCCCGCCGAACGGCGGCGGAGGACCACCTCCTCCCGGGGAGGGGCTGGAACAACTCGCCGCGAACTACATGGCCGTGGCGGAGACGTTGTCCCTGACCCCGCCGAGCCCCACCGGTCCCGCCTGGCGCTCTCTCGGGCCGTGGACGATACCGAACGGGCAGACCTACGGCGCCAGCCGGATCAACGCCTCGGGCCGCGTCTCGTCCGTGGCCGTCGACCCCGCAAACGCCAACCACCTGCTGGCCGGAGGGGCCCACGGCGGAATCTGGGAAAGCCGCAACCGCGGGCTGTCCTGGGCTCCGCGCACCGACCACGCGGCGACCCTCACCACGGGAGCCATCGCCTTCCATCCGACCACGCCGGCGACCGTCCTCGCGGGGACGGGCGAAGGAGACTGGTGGGCCAATTTTGGTACAGGAGTGCTTCGGTCCACCAACGGCGGACTCACCTGGGCACCCCTGTGCACCGATCCGTTCGTCGGCCAGGGGTTCTACGACCTGGAATTCGACCGGGTTACCCCCACACGGGTCTACGCCGCGACGACGAACGGCCTCTACGTCTCCACGGACTCCGGTGCGACGTGGATACAGCGCCGCACCGCGAGGACCTGGACGATCTCGGTGGCCCCTTCCGGGGCCGAGGTACTCGCCGCATGTCAGGACGGCTTGTTCAGGTCCGCTGACAACGGCGTCACCTGGACCGCCGTGACCATGCCGAGCGCACCGGCGAGCTTCAGCAGGCTCGCCGCAGCCCTCTCCCCGTCCGACCCCACCGTCGCCTACGCGTGGGGCGCTTCCGGATCCACGGCGTACCTGGCGCGACGTGCTGGGGGCACCTGGACCTCGATCGGTGCTCCTACCGGGGTGAACGTCGGACAGGCCTGGTACGACTGGTTCCTGGCCGTCGCCCCGGACAACGCGGGCCAGATCTACTGCGGCGCCATCAGCGCCCACCGCGGCGAACTCTCCGGGACCACCTGGACCTGGACGGACATAGCGAGCAAGCCCTCCCCGGGCCAGTCCATACACCCCGACCAGCACGCCATCGCCTTCGAACCGGGCCAGCCCCAGGTGGTCTACATCGGCAACGACGGCGGGCTGTACCGCAGCCCGGACCGGGGCGTCACCTGGCAGCACCTCAACAACGGTCTGGAAATAACCGAGTTCGAGTACCTCGCACAGGATCTGGGCTCGTCGCGCTGGCTCCTCGGAGGCACGCAGGACAACGGCACCGAGCGCTGGACCGGTTCGCCGACCTGGCTGCACTCACAGGACGGTGACGGCGGCGACTGCGCGGTCAACCGCACCGACCCGCGCACCGTGTTCCACACCTTCTACGGCATGGGCCTAGAGCGTTCCACCTCGCGTGGAGACTGGCTCAGCTGGGCCTGGCTTCCGCCGACGATCCCTTCCGGGGAAGTGGCACTCTTCTATCCACCGGTCGAGGCCAGCGCCACCAATGGCAACACGGTTGCCCAAGGCGGCGGAGCCCTCTACGTGTCCCGCGACAACTGCACCAACTGGACACGGCTGGCATACCCCACGGCAGCCACAGCCAGCGCCATGTACATCCCGACGGCAGACCAGGTCTACGTCGGCACCATCGACGGCCGTCTGTTCGTCACGCGATGGAACGGGACCGCATGGGGCACGCTCACCGCGCTCACGACACCCCGCGCCAACGCCTGGGTCAGCGACATCCACGTCGATCCGACCGATCAAAGCCGCATGTGGGTGACCCACTCGACCCGCAACGGCGGCCGGGCCTGGCGATCGACCGACGGGGGCACGACCTGGGTGGACCGCACGGCCGCGCTCCCCAATCTGCCGCTGAACGCCGTCGAGGTACACCCGGGCAACCGAGACCGCGTCTGGGTCGCCGCCGATCTCGGCGTCTACCAGACCCTGGACGGTGGTGCCTCCTGGCAGAGCTTCTCCAGCGGCTTGCCCAACGCGTTCGTCGGAGACCTGCTGTACCACCGGCACGCCAGAGTGCTTCGGGCCGGGCTGCGCAACCGGGGTGTCTGGGAGATTCCGGTGGACGGCTGGATGACTCAGCCCGTATGCGGCGTCCAGTGGACGGGTACCGTCGCGGCGAACTCGACCCGGCGCTTCTTCACCTGGGGCTGGCCCGCCACCTGGCACGTCCTGTGGACGGTCATGCCCACCACGCTCCGTCCAGGTGCCGAGGAGATGAGGTGGCAAGTACAGGTGGAGCGAGGGGACGCCGAGTACCTCACGTACTGGGTCTCCGTCACCAACCTCACAACGATCCCGGTCGCCTTCGAGGGCCGGTTCGCCATCCTCAGCCGCTACTGAACCCGGAGAAGCGCGATGTGGACCAACGTTCATTACACCGGATCGCTCGGGGCCAACGCCAGCGTACGTCTGTTCACCTACGGATGGCCGGCCTCCTGGCACGTCGTCTGGTACCTGGTCCCGACCAACCCGCAGGCCGGTGCGCCCCAGGTGGACTGGGACGTGGCCGTCGAGCGCTACGAGGCCGGCTATGTGACGTACTGGATCACCGTGAAGAACCTCACGGCGGCCACCATGACCTACGAGGCCAGATACGCCGTTCTGAACTGAACCCCACACCCGCAACGGAAGGGCCGAGCCATGCGCATCACCATCGAGATCGACGGCGCCGCAGAGCAGCCGTCGTCCCAGGACTGTCCCCCTCCAGTGCCGAGGCCGGAGCCCGTATCCGGAGTCGACATGGGTCCTGCTCCGAACTCCGGCGCCCCTGGCGGACCCCCGCCGGCATCCTCCGACCAGTCCTATGCATCCGACCCGTCGGGAACCGCCACCGATCTGTCGGCCGGCGCGGCCCCCTCGATGTGACCATTGCGTCGGTATGAGGGGACCGGAACCGGCATCTGAGCCAAACGGGTGGTCGCACCTCGGGCCTTGCCTGTCGCACCACCTCCGGCAGGGTCGGTGACTACGCTGCGAACCGTGGTCCCAATCCTCAGGAACGGGGAGATGTTCCCCGCAGGTGTTCTTCACGGCTCCACGGCACGTGACGTCGCGCGGCTGACGGACCCCGGACTGAGCGCGGTCATCGTCGCCAGGGATGAACACCCCCACTGGCTCGACGAGTTGGCCAATCTGGTGGTCACGCAGCAGCTGGTCATCCCCCGTACGACACTGAACGCGGTCTCCCTCGACGTATTCGCCCGCTGGTCCCGCACCGCCCTGGCCGATACCGCCGGGGCGGTCGCGCGCCCGCTCCTGGACGACATGACGGGGATGGTGGAACAGGTCATGGCCGCGGCGGACGTGGCGCGCGTGATGGTGCGGGTGTTCACCGAGCCCCCCACCCGCCGCTGTGGGTTCCACGTCGACACAGTGCCGCCGCAGGCGCCGACGATCGGTGCCGTACGGGTCTACAACGGTCCGACGACCGAGTACGTGGCCGGCGACGACGTGCTGAGCATGGCGGACTTCTACACCTACCTGTCCCGCAGGGAGCGGCTGTCGCGGCGGGCGGGCCCAGGGGCCTGCGGCGACGCACCCGTCGATTCGCTGCTCGACCAGTTGGTTGCCATGGACGAATCACCCTCGTTCCTGCGGCCCCACGCCCCCGTTCACCGGGTGCCGCGCGACGCGACCGTCTACTTCAGACACATCGACGTACGGCGCCACTGGTCGCCGCATCCCGTGACCGACGTATGGATTCACCGGTCGCCGATGCACGGCAGTCCCAGGCTGGTTCTCAACGTGTCCCCGGCAGAGCGTGTTTCCGCGCGCCCCGGTCGGGGGTCACCAGCACGTGGGTGAGGTCGGGCAGCGACGGGTCCAGGGAACGCAGCAATCGGAGCACCCGCGCGCCCGCGCGGGCCGGCCCGTGATGCGCCATGAACCAGGCCCTCGGCCGGCCTGCGGAACCGATCACCTGGAGGACGGCCGGCACCACGTCGTGCGCGCCGTCGAAGAAGGCCCCGGTGAAGGGGTTGACGTACTGCCAGCCGCCGAGGATCGCCCGATTGACGACGACGGGCACATCGAGGCAGAGCGCTTCGGCGAGCACCCTTGGCGACGCGTCGAGGACGGCCGGTACGAAGAGGCAGCGCGCGGCGGCGATCGCGGCCAGCAGCAGCGGCCACTCCAGCGGCCCTGTCAGTCTTACTCCGGGGGGCGCTTCCGCGTCGGGCGGGGCGTCGACGACCAGGATCCGCAAGTTGGTCTCCTCGGCCAGCCGGCGCAGGCAGCGTGCGGCGAGGGGCCAGTTCTTCGCCCGCTGCCGCCAGGGCTCCCCGCCGGATACGTGCACCACGTCCGCGACGAGCTCCGGCGGCAGGGCCCGTGCCACGACGTGCGGGTCGACGCGGCGCGGGTCGGTGAAGTCGGACTCGCTCACCCGGGCCCGCGGTCCGTTCGGGGGCAGGAAGCTGTCCGGGTCCCGGAAGCAGTGCAGCCACGCCTCGCAGAGCAGCCCGTAGTCGCGTTCGTCACGGAATTCCGGCCCCGGGAAACCCAGGTAGCTGGTGGCACCGGCGAAGCGGCAGCCCTCGTCGACCAGTTGGGTCAGTCGCACGTGCTGTGCGTGCGTGACGACGGGCGCTCGGACCACCACCCACGGCAGCGCATCGCCGCCGGGCCCGGTCACCCGCAGAAAAGGTGCGCCCGCGGCGAGGTCCACCCGTCTTCCTCCACACCCGGATCGGCACAGCGACATGACAGGAGAGGCCATGACCCAGCCCATCAGACGCGACTTCTTCACGGATCGCAACGGCGGCACGCGGATCGAGATCTTCGACGAGCTCAGTGACACCGCGAAGGCCGCCCTGTACGCGTTCTTCCGGCGGACGGGCGCACCGCATCTGATGGACGAGGTGGTGCTGCCCCTGTTCTGTGACGGCGATTCGCAGATCTTCGCCGCCGTCCGCGACCGGCCGTGGCCGCCGTGGGGCCTGGGCGCACGCAACATCGTCGCCGTCCTGCAGACGCACTTGGTCTCCGACGGCTGCTGGGGCCTGAGCCCGGTGCACGTCGCCGATGAGGACCTGACGAATGTGGGACTGTGTGCCGCGCTGTACAAGGAGGCGCTGGAGACGCTGGCCGTAGACCCCGGCGCCGAGGTGCACTACCTCATCGGCGAGGACTCGAGGCTGGCCGACCTGGCCATGCGCCGCGTCGGCTTCGAGCGTACGGAGGACGTCTTCCTCACCGAGGCGGCGCGCTATCTGACCTACCGTGCACCGGCCAACGAGCTGCTGGTGAGCCTCGGTCTGGCCGGGACCGACACGATCGATGTGATCGCGGGCGCGATCGACGACGACGTGTACGAGCGCAACGCGGCCTTTCACGGCACGGTCTATCTGGGGTCGCGTGCGGAATGGGTGGTGGACCGGGTCTCCGTCGCGTCCGAGATCGCCCGCCTGGTGCGGGGCGGCCACTACAACAAGCCGGCATCGGTGCCCACGGGTACGGGCCGGTTCGAGAGGGACGCGATCGCGGAAGTCGCGCAGGGCGTACGGGAATTCCTCACCGAAGCGGAGCAGGACGAGCTTCTGGCGTACGTCCTCGGCAGGGAATCGGAGTTCTCGCCGGCCACGGTCCAGCCGCGCGGGACGGGGCCGGCGGTGGTGGACGAACGGATCCGGAGCAGCCTGGTCCTCGACGGCATCGGTCGCTTCGAAGCGTTGTTCACGGAGCGCATCAAGGAGCAGTTGGAGACGGTGCGGGCCCGGCTGGGCCACCCGGCGTTCCCGCTGGGCCGCATCGAACTGCAGGTGACGGCCAACGGCGACCGGGACTACTTCGGCATGCACCGTGACAGCGACGGCGGGGACACCCGCGAGCTCACCTTCGTCTACTTCTTCTCCTCCGAGCCGCGCCGGTTCTCCGGCGGAGAGCTGCGGGTCTTCGAGACGATCGTGGAGGGCGGGCAGATCGTCCCCACGGACCGGAGCCAGACGATCGTGCCGCGGCCGAATCTCGCGACGTTCTTCCCGAGCCGGCACGACCACGAGGTATTGCCCATCCGGGTGCCGAGCAAGGCGTTCGCCGACAGCCGGTTCAGCGTGACCGGCTGGATCCACCGGCAGTGAGCGGCCGACAGGACGGACGGGAGAGCGCGGCCTGGGCCGTGGTGGGTCACGTGGCGCTCCCGTCCGGCCTCGCGGGGCGGGCGGCGCGCGCGACCCACCACGGGCCCTTCCCCGAGGTGGCGGACCTGCTTGCCCGCAGCGTGCGCGCCGATGCCCGTGGAGTGCGCGCACGCTACCTCTTCGCCTCGGCCGCGGCGGCTTCGGGCTTCTCCGCGGCGCAGGACGCCGGGCTGACCCGTCTGGGAACACCGGCCACCGGGCCGGTACGCGCCGTCCCGGCGGCCTCGCTCGCGGCGCCCGTGATCATCGTCTCGCCGCCTCGCTCGGGAAGCACCGCGCTGTTCGACGCCCTTGCCCGCAACCCCGCCCTGTGGACGGTCGGCGGGGAGAGCGAAGGGGTGATCGAGGGCGTGCCCGGGCTCCATCCGGCGGCCCGCGGATACGCCTCGCACGCACTGGACGCCGAGGATGCCGAAGTGTGGGGAGGGGCGGTACGGGCGGGGTTCCTCGCCGATCTGTTCCCTGCGCGAGGGCAGCGCCGGCTCGACCGGGACGGCTTCCGGGCCGTGCCTTCCAGGCTGTTGGAGAAGACCCCGGAGAACAGCCTGCGGCTCCCCTTCCTGCTGCGGCTGTTCCCGGACGCCACCGTCATCCACCTGCACCGCGACGCCCGCGACACCGTGGCCAGCATGGTGCGGGCATGGACCCACCCGGGCTTCGTCAACATCCCCGACCTGCCCGGCTGGCCCCGGCGGGCCTGGCACCTCCTGCTGCCACCTGGCTGGCGGGGCTGGGCCGGCGACGACCTCTCGCGGATCGCGGCCCGGCAATGGGCCGCCTCCGTGGAAGCGACCCTGGATGCCAGGCCCCTTCGGCCGGCCGTCTCCTGGGTCGATGTCGACTACGCCGAGCTGCGCGGCGCACCGGCCCGGACGATCCGGTGGCTGGAGGCGGTACTGGGCCTGCCCGCCTCCGCGCAGGGCAGGGACCTGCCGCTGTCCGCCACGACGATCAGCCCCCCACGCCCCGGCAAATGGCGCGACACGCCCGGCTTCGACCCGTCGGCGCTCGACGCCGTGCGGGAGACCGTGCGGCGCCTGACGAACGGAGGCACCACGATGCCCAAGTCCACCGCGGCCTCCGGGACGACCCCGGAAACCCGGGTAGCCCGGGAAACCCGAGCAACCCCGGTGACCACCCGTCAACGCCCCTCTTTCGCCTGCTGGCTCGACGAGGTCGACGCCGAGGCGCCAGGTGCCACCGAGGCCACCGGGGCCACGGGCCGTCGCGACACCGCGGTGCTCGATCCGACCGCGGTGCTCCAGGCCGGGGTCACCATCCCCCTCGGACTGGCACGCCGGGCCCGCTTCCGGGACCGGTTCCTGTCCGGCCGCCCCATCCTGTGGACCGACGAACCCGCGACCGGAGCGCTCGCACCGTTCTGGGTCCGCTTCGAGGATTTCTGGGCGGTGCGCGAACTCACCCCCGGGCGCCCCGTGCCGCCCGGGTTCCCCGCGCGGCTGCGGGCCGCACTCGCCGGAGCTGGTGCGCTCGGGTCGGCGCAGGTGCGCGCGCGGCGGGCGGCCCTGGCCGAAGCCGCCCTGGCCGATGCCACCGAGGAGTTCGCGCGCACCGATGTCTGCGGGATGGGCCGCCTGGTGCACCCCGGGCACCGTAAAGCGCTGCTCGACTACTACGAACGGCTCATCTCGACCGGCTCCTGGCCGCTCGGGGACGCTCAGGTAACGGGTCGCTACGGCTGGTACAACGAGTCGCTGTCGCGCTTCTTCCACCACCAGTTCCGCGGTCTGGTGGGCCGCCTCGCCGGACGGCCGGTGCGTCCGTCGTACTCGTACGTCTCCGCGTACCGCGGCGGCGCCGTCCTCGACCGGCATGTCGACCGCGAGCAGTGCGAGTACACCGTCTCCCTGTTGCTCGGGGAATCGGGGCCGGAGATCGCGGGCGGCTGGCCACTGCTCCTCGACACCCCTCAGGGGTCCCTCTCCGTGCTCCAGCGTCCGGGTGAGGCCGTGCTCTTCAGAGGCACTCGCGTACCGCACTGGCGGCCGCCGCTGCCCGACGGGAGCACCCACACCTCCCTGCTGTTCCACTACGTCCCGGCCGAGTTCTCCAGGACCTTGTACTGAAGCGGCTACTGCGGCTCCAGGAAGTCGATATGGCGGGCCTCGGCCTCTTGGACCTGCGGCGCGATACGTTCCCACCGGCCGACCACGCGCCGGCCTGTGGGACGTACGGCGCGCACCCGCGCACGGGTGAAACCGTCGGGCGCCGCTCCCGTCCCGAACATCGCCTCGTTCGCGGCGGCGGTCAGCAGCATGTCCCACACGAGGTGGATCCGGTCCGTGGCCCCGGCGTTCTCGGCCGCGTGCACGCAGCCGTGGTTGACCAGGTAGACAGTGCCGGCTTCCAGGTGGTGGACATCGCCCCCGAGCAGCAGCGTCGCCCCCGGATTGGTGACCAGCGGCAGGTGGAAGCGGGCCCGTACGCCCGGGGTGCCGGTCCGCGACCGCACGACGCTGTGCTCCTCGTGCGGCGCGAGCGAAGCACCCGCGCCGAGCACGTTGATCCGGAAATTGACCAGGTGGGGCAGTGCCCCGACCAGTGCGGCCAACACGGGGTAGTGCGTGCCGTGGTGGAAGCGCTTACCGAAACAGGAGAGGTCGTGGTCCCGGGAGAAGTCGTCACACCGCCCCGACGCGTTGAGCAGACTGAACTGCTCCACGAGGCCGCGAGGACCGGCCCACGCCGTCACGTGGCCCTGAGCACTCGCCAGCGAGGGACTGTGCCGGGTGCGCAACCGCTCCACCTCCGCCGAGAGTGCCTTCCTCGTCGGGGCATCCGCGGAGAACAGCCGCAGACAGCGGATGCCGGGGCGGTGGTAGTTCGCGTCGCGGATGCCGTGGAGGAGGAACCGCGGATCCTGATCGTGATTCTGTTCCTGATCGGTCAACGGAAGGGACACCTCTCCAGGAGCAGGTCGAGGTCGGGAAGGTCTGCCGGGAGCGTCGCGAAATCGCCGAGCGCGACCGCGTCCAGGCCCGCTCCGGCGCGACCGACGGACATCGGGGGCGGCACCGGCACCCCGACAGAGAGGAAGTAGTCGTGGAACTTGCTGCCGTCGCCGCTGGGCAGATCCCGGTACCTGATCCAGACGGCGGGAATCCCGTAGGCGTGGCTGAGCACGATGCCGTGCAGGCTCGACGAGGCGACCAGCGAGGCGCCCATCAGCTGCTCGACGAAGTCTTCGACGCTCTGCTGCACGTCGATGGTCTGCCAGCCCTCCGGAACGCCGCGCCGGGCCTGGGCCTTGTCGGCGAAGTGCGGGACGACCGAGAGCCGTCCACCCGTAGTGCAGGGACGACGGGGCAGGTATCTCGGTACCAGCAGAGCGGGGTCACCGTAGACCGGGTGGCAGGGCGCGCCCGATCGCAGGGCCGCCTCCCGGGTGAGCGGACCCCGGACGGCGAGCAGTTCGGCCCGCGGGTCGATGTACTCACCGGCCTCCATCACGCCGGCTCCCCACACCACGGAACCCGGCCCCGCGAGAGCGACCACGCTGCCCGTGACGAAGTGCTTGCGGCCCGGGGCATGCGGAGCGACCCACCGGGCCGGGGCTCCGGAGATCTGGCGGATCAGCCAGGGAGTGAGCCGGTCACCGACGTTGCCCTGGCTGGGCGCCCGGCACCAGAAGGCGGGTACGGACTCGACCACGTCACCCACTGTAGCGAGCGGACCGCTCTTTTCATTCGCACCTACCACCGGGATGTCGCCTGGTTGGGCTATGCGCTGGCGGCCATCGAGAAGTGGTGCCACGGGTTCGCCGAAGTGGTCGTGGTCACTCCGCGCACCGGATCGGCCGCCGTACGCCGGGCGGTCGGCGGTGACGTCCGACTGGAGGTCTGCCCCAACTACCGGGACGATTACCTGGGGCAGCAGGTGAGCAAGCTGTACGCGGACGAGTTCACCGACGCCGACCTCATCTGCCACGTCGACTCGGACGTCATCTTCACCCGCCCCGTCTCGCCCGCCGATCTGCTGGACGACGGCCGCCCCTGGATCGTCCGCCGGGAGATCTCCCAGCTCGGCCGACACCGGCCCTGGCTCGCCTCGACGGAGGAGTTCCTGGGCCGGCCGGTCGCGTACGACTTCATGCAGCAGCCGCCCTTCACCTACCCACGCCGGCTGTACCCGGAGGTGCGCGCCCTGTCTCTGGAGCAGCACGGAATCCCGCTGGACCGCTACGTGGCGGGGCAGCCGCCTCGGGGCTTCTCCGAGTTCAACGTCCTCGGATCCCACGCCTACTCCACTCACCGCACCTCTTTCGCCTGGTACGACGCGGACACGGCAGTGGTTCCGCGGTTGTGCGGGTGGTACTGGAGCAGAGGCGGCATCGACGCCGGACTTCGGCGGGAGCTGAATCGGATCGTTACCGGTTCGACCGGCCCGGTACGGTCTGAGTAAGGGTGCGCATGTGCCGTCGAGTAGCCGAGCGGCTGTTGTTCCGCGACCTCGAGTGGCCGAGCTGGGCTCCTTGGTGACGGACCGCCTGATCCTGACGGCCGCAACGCGCTCGAACCCGTCTGGTGGCGCGGCGCCCGGCTGGACGTGCCGCGCCGCCCGCGCCAACGTGCTCGGATCGGCGGCGATGCCCAGGGCGTAGATGTCGCCGAGGACGTCCAGCAGCCGCATGTTGTGGAACTCCACCAGACGCGTGCTGCCATCCCTGTACCGGATCGGGAACGCGCCGGCCCAGCTCGCCCCGGTGCTCAACACCTCGGCGAACAGCCTGACCACGAGGTCCTGGTGCTCCTCGCGGACCAGCAGGTGCGGGGCGTACTGGCCCAGAGCCTCCTCGGCCGCACCCGCATACCTCATCGGCCTGCGGGCTCCAGAACACGATCCGCCCACGGACATCCAGCACGACCGCGGCCACACTGATCAGATCGAGCAGCCCACCCGGCGGCGGCGACGTCCCCGCCCCTCGGGCCCTCTCCGGCCCCGCGAGCGACTCGCGTGCACCCATGATCGGCTGGTGTTCGGCGCAGTCCACGCGTAGTTCGGGGTCGCCGATGGGGGCGTCGAGCAGGACGCACATGACCGCGTTTGTCGCCGGGAACGGGCTGCTCTTCGACGAGGCCCTTGCGGCGCAGGGCTGCCAGGGCCTCGCTGACGGTGGCGGCAGAGAGGTCGAACTCGGCTGGCAGCGTGCCGACTCTGCGTCGCTCGGGAGGATCAACCCACAGGCGCAGGAGGAGTTGGACCTGGATGGGGCTGAGCCCGTGGGCGGTGGCCTGGGTCCAGATCAGCGTGCGCAGTGCGTGGCCCGCGCGCTCGAGTGCCGAGGCGAGGCGCCGGTCCAGGTCGGACGGGTCTCCCGGGTTCCCGGGCAGCTCCTGCGCCGCCAGGTCGGGCGGCAGCTGTGGCACCGTCGGCGGATCGGTGTCGGTCGCGTCGGCCCCCAAGGCCGCGGCCGCCCTGCTCTTCGCCCGGTCCGTGCTGCGCACCAGGGGCTTCGTCGCCGACGCTGACCATGAGCGTGAACCGATTGACGACATGGCCCCTGCCCGAGGACTACGACGGGGCGAGGGCGCCGGTCCGCGGCAGGGAGGCAGAACGAGCCCCACACCCGGCGACTGGTCGGTCCCCCGCAACCACGCAGCCCTCGCCGACCGGCTGAAGGACGGACCGCTGCGTCCGCTGGCTCTCAATTCCCGGCTATGGGCGGCGAAGACGTCCACTGTCTGCTGGTATGCGCGGTCGACCGGCGATCGCGCTGGTCCGTGAATGGTCCGGATCTTCTCTACGAAGTGGGATTTCAGAGGCAAGCGAACCCTGGAATCACGCGACTTCGGCAGCTGTCCCGAGACCAGGGCACGGCGTCTGACCGGTCGTTTGTGCAGGTCAGACACCGTGCTCAACTTCTAGAAGAAGCCGATCTTCTTGGGGGAATAGCTCACTAAAAGGTTCTTCGTCTGCTGGTAGTGCTCCAGCATCATCTTGTGGGTCTCGCGGCCGATGCCCGACTGCTTGTAGCCGCCGAAAGCCGCGTGGGCGGGGTAGGCGTGGTAGCAGTTCGTCCAGACGCGGCCCGCCTGGATCGCGCGGCCCGCGCGGTAGGCCGTGTTGATGTCGCGGGTCCAGACGCCGGCGCCCAGGCCGTACGCCGTGTCGTTCGCGATGCGCACGGCGTCGTCGAAGTCCTGGAACGAGGTCACCGACACCACCGGGCCGAAGATCTCCTCCTGGAAGATCCGCATGCGGTTGTCGCCCTCGAAGATGGTCGGCTGGACGTAGAAGCCGCCCGCGAGTTCGCCGCCGTGCTCCACGCGCTGCCCGCCGGTCAGGATCTTCGCGCCCTCCTGCTGTCCGATCTCCACGTACGACAGCACCTTCTTCAACTGCTCCGCCGAGGCCTGCGCGCCGATCATGGTGTCCGTGTCCAACGGGTGCCCCGGCACGATCAGTTCGGTGCGGGCCACGGCCGCGTCGAGGAAGTCGCCGTAGCGGCCGCGCTCGATCAGGGCGCGGGAGGGGCTGGTGCACACCTCGCCCTGGTTGAGGGCGAACATCGTGAAGCCTTCGAGGGCCTTGTCCCGCAGGTCGTCGTCGGCGGTCCAGATGTCGTCGAAGAAGAGGTTGGGGCTCTTGCCGCCCAACTCCAGTGTGACCGGCTTGAGATGCTCCGCCGCGTACTGCATGATCAGTCGCCCGGTGGAGGTCTCGCCGGTGAAGGCCACCTTCGCCACGCGCGGGCTGGACGCGAGTGGCTTGCCCGCCTCCTCGCCGAAGCCGTTCACGATGTTCACCACGCCCGGCGGCAGCAGGTCGCCGATCAGGCTCATCAGGTAGTGCACCGACACCGGTGTCTGCTCGGCCGGCTTCAGCACCACCGTGTTGCCCGCGGCCAGGGCCGGGGCCAGTTTCCACACGGCCATCAGGATGGGGAAGTTCCACGGGATGATCTGGGCGACCACGCCCAGCGGCTCGTGGAAGTGATAGGCGACCGTGTCCTCGTCGATCTGGCTGAGGGCCCCCTCCTGTGCGCGCAACGCGCCCGCGAAGTAGCGGAACTGGTCGACGGCGAGCGGCATGTCGGCGGCCAGGGTCTCGCGGATCGGCTTGCCGTTCTCCCAGGTCTCGGCGACCGCGAGCGCCTCCAGGTTCTGCTCCATCCGGTCCGCGATGCGCAGCAGGATCGTGGAACGCTCGGTGATCGATGTGCGTCCCCACGCGGGCGCCGCGGCGTGCGCCGCGTCCAGTGCGCGCTCGACGTCCTCCGCCGTACCGCGCGCGACCTCGGTGAAGGTCTCGCCGGTCACGGGGGAGGGGTTGGCGAAGTACCTTCCGAGGGCGGGCTCGACGTGTTCGCCCCCGATGAAGTGGCCGTAGCGGGACGCGTACGACATGAGCGCGCCTTCGGTACCGGGCGCAGCGTAACGGGCCATGGATGGTCCTCCCCTTGCCGGGCACCGGCCGCCGTCGGCCGGTGCTCGCCGTGAGGCTAGGGGCGGGCAGGTTGCCGGTACGTTGCACGGCCGCGCGGCGAACGGGCTGCGGGAGGTGGTGCGGTGGTCCTCCCTGGTGTGGCGGTGCTCGCCGGTGTGGCCGTGGCCTGCGGCGTGCTGCTACCCCGCCTGGCGCCCGGCACGTCCTGTGGAGGCAGGCCGAGTTCCGCGTCGAGGGCCCGTACGCGGTCCAGCGCGGCCGTCCGGCCGGCTGCCGGGAGTACGGCCGCCAGGGCCCGCCAGACTTCGGCGTCCTCCGCGCCCCACGGGCTGCACACCCAGTCGGTCAGCAGCCCCGGGTCGGCCCGTGCGATCACGGCGGCCCGCGCCTGCTCCTCGATGCGGCGCCGGAGCCGGACGACGCCGGGCGCCGTGGAGGCGGGCAGCAGCGGACCCGGGTAGCGGGCCAGCGCCGCCGAGACGGCGCCCGAGGCCAGGTGGCGGGTGACGGCGGTGAAATCGGCCTCCACCGGCGTGGCCGTGCGGTAGGGGCGGGAGAGCGGGGCCAGTGGCCCCAACAGGCCGCGCAGCCGTGACATTTCGGCGCGCAGGGTCACCGGCGACACCGACTCGTCCTCGTACAGGGCGATCGCCAGTTCCTCCCCCGACAGCCCCTCCGGATGGTGCGCGAGCAGTGCCATGATCTCGCTGTGCCGCCGCCCGAGCCGGACCTCACGGCCACCGCCGGTCAGCAGCGCCTCGTCCCGGCCGAGCGCGGTGAGGCAGTCCCCGGGGGCCTGTGGCGCCGGATCCAGCAACGCGAGCCGGGCCTCCGCCGCGTACGCCACCGCCCGCACGAAGGCCAGGGAATGCGGATGGGCCAGCCAGTCGCCCCCGGTGACATCGACGGCGCCGAGCAGCCTTCCGGTGCGCGGATCACGGACCGGAGCCGCCGCACAGGTCCACGGGTGCACCCGGCGGCTGAAGTGCTCGGCGCCGAAGACCTGGACCGGCTCCCCGACCGCCACCGCCGTGCCGGGGGCGTTGGTGCCCATCGCCGTCTCCGCCCAGCGGGCACCGGGCACGAAGCCGAGGCCCTCCGCACGCCGCATCGTGGCGGGTTCGCCCTCCACCCAGAGCAGGCTGCCCCGCGCGTCGCACACCGCCAGCAGATGGGCCCCGTCCGAGGCGAAGGCCCCCACGAGGTCCCGGAACAGCGGGAGCACCCGGGCCAGCGGGTGCTGCTCGCGGTACGACCGCAGTTCCGCCCCGGCCAGCTCCACCCGGGGCACGCACTCCGGGCTGACCCGGGCTCGGGCGCAGCGGCGCCAGGACCTCGCGATGACCGCCCGCACCGGGGCCTCGACCCGCCCGTCCTGGGTGAACGCGGCGTGGGCCCGCCGTAGTTCCCGCGTCCGCTCGGCGGGGTCGGCCCCGCCCGGCAGCGCCACCGAAGGATCGTCCATGTCGCCCTCTCGCGGTGCCTTGGTACCCGGAGCGCCCCATCGTCGTACCGGCCCGCCGCCCCGGCAAGCGGTACGTCGGCCAGTGCGGGCCGCACACAGGCCGGTCCCCGTCGGTCAGTCACAGCGGGCACACTGGGCCAGATTCGGGGTCGGGCAGGTACAGGGACCGCTCCAGTTGCGTGAAGTTTCGGTGGAAGGCCCGGCAGACCATGCTGATCGCTTCCTCCGGGGTGGGCAGCTGGATGTCCCACAGGCGCACGGTCTTGTCAGAGGCGCTGGTGGCGAGTGTGTGACCGTCACGGCTGAAAGCCACCGAGTCCACGGGTCCGGTATGCCGAGTGAAGATCCGTCGAGCCTTGCCTGTGTCGACATCCCACAGGCGCACCGTCGCGTCATGGCCACCGCTCGCGATGGTGCGACCGTCAGGACTGAAAGCCACCGACTCCACAGGGCCGTTGTGGCCAGTGAAGATCCGTCGAGCCTTGCCTGTGTCGACATCCCACAGGCGCACCGTCGCGTCACGGCCACCGCTCGCGATGGTCTGACCGTCAGGACTGAAAGCCACCGATTTCGCGGAGTCGGTATGGCCGGCGAAGACCCGGACGGCTTCACCTGTATCGGTATCCCACAGCTGGAGGTTGCTGTAGGTGCTGCCGGTGACAAGGGTGTGGCTGTCAGGGCTGAAAGCCAGCATGTCAGGAGAAAAGGCGTTGTCTGGGAGAATGTGGCGGATCTTACGGTCTTCGGTATTCCATAGCCGGACACCTTTAGTGCTGCCTGTGGCAAGGGTGTGGCCGTCCGGACTGAATGCCACTGCGGTAGCGAAATCGGTGTCACCGGTCATCATGTCGTGCGTTTCACCTGTGTTGACATTCCACAGTCGCAGAGTTGTTGCCTCTTGGCCGGATAGCGGGGGATCCGCTCCGACCGCAAGAGTTTGGCCGCTGGAACTGAATGCCATCGATGCGACATCCATAGTGTGATGGAGAGATCTGCCGCGCATTTCTCCGGTATCGGTATCCCATTGCCGCACAGTGGTGAGATCGCTGATGGCGAGGGATTCGCCGCCAGGGCTGAGTGCTACAGGGGGCGGATACGGGCGTGCGATGGTGCGGCGGGCGTTGCTGCTGGCGGCATCCCAGATTCGTACGGTTTTGTCGCCGCTGGCGGTGGCGAGAGAGCGCCGGTCACGGCTGAACGCCAGTGAGTACACCGGTCCTGTATGGCCGACGAGTGTGTCGCGGGACTCTCCGGTGGACACATCCCACAACCTCACCTTGCCGTCGTAGCCGCCGGTGGCCAGGGTGCGTCCGTCAACGCTGTATGCGACTGAAGTGGCACCCATGGTCTCCGGGATGAGTGTGCGTACGCTCTTTCCGCTGTCGGTGTCCCACAACTGCACCTTCAAACGGTCACCGGTGGCCAGAGTCCTGCCATCGGGGCTGAACATGATCGAACCTGCCTGGGAAAACCTGCCGGAGAGCGCGCGAAGCTTCTTTTCGCCGGCGATGTCCCACAACTGCACCGTGAAGCTGTCTCCGGTGGCCAGAGTCCGGCCATCGGGGCTGAAGGCTAGTGAGTGGGCGTCATCGCTAAGGCCGGTCAGGGTCTTGCTCAGTTCCCGAGTAGAGACGTTCCATAGCTGTACGGTCTTGTTACCTCCGACGGCAAGCGTGCGGCCATCAGGACTGAACGCCAGTCTGACGCCGAACTCGGGCTGGTCGGCGATGGTGTGCTTGACCCCTCCTGTAGCCGCATCGCGCAGCCGTACGGTCTTGTCGCCGCTGGAGGTGGCGAGCGTGAGGCCGTCAGAACTCAGCGCCACGGCATCACCGTGTTCGGACTGCTTGTCGAGGGTGTACTTGACCTTGCCCGTGTCCGCGTCCGCGTCCGTGTCCGCGTCCCACGCTCGTACGGTCTCGTCATGGCTTGAGGTAACGAGGGTGTGACCGTCATGGCTGTACACCACCGAGGAAACGGCGTCGGAGTGACCGGTGAAGACGTGCCGGACAGGCAGTGCGGCGGCCGTGTAGAGAGTGGCCTTGGCCTCATGTGTCGCGCTGGTGTGGTGGGCTTGGACGGCTAGCAGCGAGGCAAGGTCGGGGTCGGTCTCCATTAGTGCGGTGGATTGGGTTGCCAGTTGCCGGGACTCGGCCACAGCCTGTGCGAAGACGGCCTTGTGTTGCTGCCAGAACGCGTACCCGCCGGCGACCAGGGCCAGAGTTAGCATGCAGGCCAGAGCAGCGTTGATGCGCCTGGTGCGTCGGATTGTCGCTTGCTGCCGCTGGCGGCTGGCGGTCAGGAACACGGCGATCTCTCGTGGCAGTCCGCGCTGACGAGACCAGGCGATGCCTTCGGCAAGGTCGGTCCCATCCAGTAGATCACCGGGGTCGCCGGTTGCGTTGAACCACACCTGCTGCTCACCGGCACGGTGGAGCCAGGCATGGAACTGGTGATCGGCCGCAACCCAATCGCGCAGGTCGCTCCAATCGCGGATGAGGGCGTCGTGAATGAGTTCGGCGGTCGCCTGGCCGGGCGTGCCATCGGACTTGGGTGCAGCCCTGGTTGCGATGATGCGGTAGCGGGTCAGGGCAGCCAGCACCGAATCGAAGACCTCGTCAGCATGCTCGTCGGGCGTCACGAGGTCCAGGGACAGGGAGCGCAAGTCCGCCAGGGGCACGTGCCGGCGGGTCGCGGGAGTGGCGTGAGCGTCGTCGGCGGGCCGTACCAGGGCGGTCAGGATCCGCTGGGCGGCGGAACGTTGTTCGACAGGCAGCTGGTTGAGCGCGGTATTGCACCATGTGGCGAGGCTGCCGCTGATGCCGCCGATCTGGTCGTAGGCTTGGTGGGTCAGCCGACCGTCCTGTCGGCGTTCCCACAGCTGGCTCAAGGCCAGTTGCAGCGGCGGCAAGAGAGTGACCGGAGCCTGCTGCCTGGCCGGGACAGAGGGCGCGGCAGCCAGAACATCTGTAATGATCCGCTCTGGCAGGCCGTCTTCCAGGTGAGCCCCCACCGCGCTGGCGGGCCGGGTGATGATGGCGTGCAGATCCTGGACGCTCAAGGTAGCCGGGACGTTCAGCAATCCAGGGGTCGCAGCTCTCAGCAGGTGGGGGGCGGAGGCCGCCAGCTGTGGGTAGAAGTCGTCCCGCATGATCAGAATGATGCTCACCGAGGCCGGCAGTTCGATCAGATCCACGAGTTGCTGCTCGACAGAGGCCAGATGGCCTTCTTGCGGCTGGGCATTGATCTGCGGGGTGAGGAGCTCCTCGAACTGGTCGATGACGACGACCAGCCGCGCGTCGGACGGTGCTGCGGCCAGCCGGTGCTGCACCGCAGGCACGATGCCTTCGGTTGCGGATCCGGGCAGTCCGGCCTGCTCCAGCTCGGCCGGCAGATCTTGTCCCGGGCGGGCGAGCAGTGGCAGCCATCGGTCGCTGCCCGGCAGGCCGCCTTTGCTGAGGGCAGGAAGGATGCCTGCTTGTGCGAGCGAGGACTTGCCGCTTCCTGAAGGTCCCAACAGCAGCAACACGCGTGGCTGACCGCGCAGTGCGGCCAGCGCCTCTTCCACCGCGACCTCTCGGCCCTGAAACCATCCGACGTGGGCGGCCGTGAACGTATCCAGTCCGAGGTAGGGGCACACCTGGTGGAGGGCCAACTCGGGGAAGACATCACGCAGAACCCGGGTGGGGGTGGCGTAGGCGATGCCCAGTCCGCGCTGCTGCCGGTCCGCGCCAGTGATCGCAGTAACCATGCCGATCACCAGGCCGGTGGCTTCATCAACGACCGGCCCGCCGCTGAAGCCCGTCGTCAAGTCGTTTGCGGCAGACAATTGCAGCAGGGCATCGGTGCCCCGATGGTCCGGGAGCAGGTCACCGGCCACTCCGTAGCCGAAATGCCCACGTTCGGGCGCCTGGCTGGGGAACCCGAAGGAACTGATGCGGTGCCCCGTGCATCCCGCTGCCGCCCCGAGCTTCACCTGGCGGGCACCTGCTGGGGTTCTGTCCAGGTGCAGGACGGCGACGTCCTCGTCCTCTGGCGCCCGCCACGCCAGCACGTGGCCATCCAGTTGTGGTGAGCCTGGCAGATTGGGGAAAGCCAGTCGCACCCGCCCGCCGGGCCCTTGCCCGGCAAGGGCGACAACGTGGGCGCACGTGATGACAGCATCCTCGGAGACGAGGAACGCGGCCCCGACCGTAGTGCCGTCCGGGCCAAGGACCTGGGCAACCGAGGCAGTATCCACGGACCGACCACTGCTCATCGGACCTGACCTCGTCTCATGGGCACCCTGCATGCTCCCCGGCCTTTCAGGCCGAGTCATGCTGCTTGCCGTTCCACAGCACCTTCACCTTCAGGTGCACTGCGGATTCACTCTTCGCGATGACGGCTCCGGCCTGGGCCGACAGATCCACCCCGAATTCGATCTCGACCTCGTCAGGGCCGATCCTCCGCAGCTGTTCCAGCGCCGCACGGGCCATGTCCGAGACCGGCCCCAGCGCCTGCTGCAGGGTTTGGGGCAGATCCCGCACCGCGTCTGTGGCCCGCCCGGCCTTGACGGGTCCGTCGAGCTCCGGCGCAGCTTCGAGCAGGATCGCGCCTCCGCCCTCCAGCGGAATCCGTACCAGGGTCTGCGCCAACGCCCTACCCCCATCTATCTGCATCCCGGGCAGCGCGCCGAGCCGGATGCCGGGAAAGGTGCATTTCCGAACATACAGAACAGCTCTTGAATCGACGACTGCCGTCGAGCGAATGGCCCACCCCATTGGGATTCGGAGCAACGAACTCACCCGTGCGGGGGCCTGAGGAAGTGCTGCGTCCTGCTGCTCGGCTCAGCGGCAGCGCGACGGCTCTGAGAACTCGTAACGAAATGACCTTCGAGGTGGTCGGATCGCTCCGGGAAGGTTGATCTGGGGTGTGGGATGGCTCGGCCGGAGCCATGGGTTGTCGATGACGACTTCTGGGCCGTGATCGAGCCGCTGTTGCCCAAGGTCGAGCGCCGGGTCCGTCATCCGGGGCGCAAGCGGCATCCGGACCGGTTGGTGCTCCAGGGCATCCTGCTTCGTGCTGCATACCGGAATCCCCTGGGAACGCCTGCCGCAGGAACCCGGCTTCGGCTCTGGCATGACCTGCCGGCGCCGCTTGGCGGAGTCGACCGAGGCCGAAGTGTGGCCGCGGCTACACGAAGCTCTCCTCGCCAAGCTTCGCGGTGCGAATGCCCTGGACTTCTCGCGGACAGCGGTAGACGGTTCCCCCATCCGGGCTCTGAAGGGGGACCCAGGACGGGACGAAGCCCGGTTGATCGGGGCAGGACGGGCAGCAAGCACCAGCTGATCACCGACGCCACCGGTATCCCGCTCGCGGCCACGCTGACCGGCGGCAACCGCAACGATGTCACCCAGCTCATCCCACTGCTTCAAGCGGTGCCATTTGTGCGAGGGGCGAGAGGCCGGCCCCGGCGTCGCCCTGACGTCGTCCTCGCCGACCGTGGCTACCACCACGATAAGTACCGTCGCCTGGTCTGGGATCTCGGAGTCACGCCACTGATCGCGCGCCGGGGAACAGAGCACGCTCCGGGCTGGGAATCGAACGCTGGGTTGTCGAGCGCACGTTTGCCCACCTGTACTGGTTCCGCCGTCTACGGATCCGCTGGGAGGTCCGCGACGGAATCCACGAGGCCTTCCTGAGCCTGGGGTGTGCACTGATCTGCCGGCGACGCCTTGCCTCACTGCCCGGCCAGGCAGGCTGATAGCGGGAGGTCGGCTGTCGCTGTCACTCCCAGCTGGTCTCCGGGATGTGGCTGTGAGAATGCGTGCCCCATCCTTCGCGATCATGCCGGGCGCAGTGGTCGGCAACCATGTCTTCCCAGGACCGATCCGGCCACCACAGAGCCCCATGTTCCTCGCGAAGGTGATCGTGAAGAGCCTTCAGTGCGACCGGATCCGTGACCCGGGTGAAGACGCAGAAGGGCCACTTCTTCCGCCCGGTGAAAATCCGGGTCGGCCTGATCTCCCACCTACCCACGAACACCCCTCACCGTCGACGTCGACGTGATGCGGCATGCGTCAGGACCTCGTTCGGCAGTTGATCATTCTGTTAGGAGTTCTCAGGGCGTGTTCTCCGCGTCCTCGGGGCCCTCGGGTTCCTCCGGTTCCAGTGTGGCCAGCGCCGCCGCCGGGTTTGCGGACGAGGGGCCCGCCGGGAGCCAGTGGTCCGCCGCGCGGCGGTACGGCCACCAGCGGCCCTCGCGGCCCAGACGGAGCTGGCGGTCACCGCCCGGCTCCGTCCAGCGGGCGCGGACCCGGCGGAGCACCGGGGCGGCGGCGTCGGAGCCGGTGTCGGTGTCCGCCCCGCCGGGCCAGGCCGACGCCAGCGCGGCCCGGGCCCGGGCGAGCGACGCCCGGTCCGGGGCCCAGTCCTCCTCCAGCACCGCGACGGACTGCGCCCCGCCGAAGCCCCACGCGAGTACGGCCCGGTCCATGGCGGCCCGGTCCCTGTCGGCAGCGGCCGACAGGCGGGAGCGGACCCGAAGGTCATGGGCCTCCGCCGTGAGCCGTACGGCATCCTGCACGAGGGTGGGCTCGGGCTGCGGGGCGCGCTCCGCGTGGGCCGGAGCGAGAGCTTCCGCGAGCAGCCCGTACGCCTGCGCCGCGGCCGCCTGCGCCAGGAACTCCACCCCGTCCACGTCCAGACCCGGCGGCTCCGTCCCCGTCTCCGTGTCCAGCGTCGGAGGCTGGCCCGGCGCGTCCGGCAGCCGCGCGGGCGGGGGCAGCGGGGGCAGGGCCGCAGCCGCCGCGTAGACCTCGGAGGCGGCGACCCCGGCGTCATCGGGGCCTTGCGGAGCCTCCGCTTCCGCCGTGCTGCGCTCCTCCAGCTCGGCCACCAGGCCGGCCTCCGCACGCCCGCGCAGCAGCAACAGCACGAACGGGTCCTGGTCCAGCAGCCGCGCCACCTGATAGCAGAGCGCCGCCGTGTGCGGGCAGTGGTCCCACTCGTCGCAGTCGCAGCGCGGGTCGAGGTCGCCGATCCCGGGCAGCAGCTCCACCCCGGCCGCCGCCGCGTCCTCCGCGAGCTCCGGCGGGACCTCCCGGTCGAGCAGCGCCGCGATGTGGCCGGACTCGGCGGCTGCCAGCCCGAGCAGCCGGTCCCATTCCGCTTCGGTGAACTCCTGAACCAGCACGTCGGTCCGGTGCGCCGTCCCGTCCGGGTCGCGCACCACGGCCGTCAGCCCGCCCGGCCGTACGGACACGGCCCCGACCGCGCCCGAACGCGCGTACCGCCGGCCCTGCTTGACCTGCTGTCCGTCCAGCGCGCTGTCCTCCAGGGCGCGCAACCAGGCATGACCCCACCAGGTGCGGGCGAAGGCGCGGCCGGGGGCGGGCGGGAGCGGCGGGAAGGTCTTCTCGTACGGGTCCTTCGCGTACGCGTCCTTCGCGTAGGGGTCCTTGGCGTACGGGCCCTTGGCGTTCATCCGTGTCACTCCCCGGAGGCGGTCGGGCGGAGCGCGACGAGTTCGGCCAGCTCCGCGTCGCTCAGTTCGGTCAGCGCGGCCTCGCCGCCCGTGAGCACGGCATCGGCCAAAGCCCGTTTGCGCTGAAGGAGTTCGGCGATCCGGTCTTCGACGGTGCCTTCGGCGATGATGCGGTGGACCTGGACGGGCTGGGTCTGGCCGATGCGGTAGGCGCGGTCGGTGGCCTGTTGCTCGACGGCCGGGTTCCACCAGCGGTCGTAGTGGATGACGTGGCCGGCGCGGGTGAGGTTGAGGCCGGTGCCGGCGGCTTTGAGGGAGAGCAGGAACACGGGTACCTCGCCCGCCTGGAACCGGTCCACGAGCTCCTCGCGGCGCGGGACCGGCGTGCCCCCGTGCAGCAGTTGGGACGCGACGCCGCGCGCGAGGAGATGGCGTTCGATGATGCGGGCCATCGTCACGTACTGGGTGAAGACCAGCACGGAGCCGCCCTCGGCCAGGATCGTGTCGAGCAGCTCGTCGAGGAGTTCCAGCTTGCCGGAGGCCGCCGCGGTGGTCGCCTCCTTCGAACCGGGCTGCTCCTTCGTGTACTGCGCAGGGTGGTTGCAGATCTGCTTGAGCGAGGTCAGCAGTTTCACGACGAGCCCGCGGCGCTCCATTCCGTCCGCCCCGGCGATCGCGGCGAGGGTCTCGCGCACGACCGCCTCGTACAGCCCGGCCTGTTCGCGGGTCAGGGATACGGCGTGGTCGGTCTCGGTCTTGGGCGGCAGTTCGGGGGCGATTCCGGGGTCGGACTTCTTGCGGCGGAGCAGGAACGGCCTGACGAGCGCCCCCAGTCGGGCCGCCGCCCGCGGGTCGCGGCCGCTTTCGACCGGATCGGCGTAGCGCGTGCGGAAGGTGCCGAGACGGCCGAGCAGGCCGGGCGTGGTCCAGTCGAGGACGGCCCACAGCTCGGAGAGGTTGTTCTCGACCGGGGTGCCGGTGAGGGCCACGCGGGCGGCCGAGGGGATGGTGCGCAGGGCCTTGGCGGTCGAGGAACGCGGGTTCTTGACGTGCTGGGCCTCGTCCGCGACGACCATGCCCCAGCGCACGGCGGCGAGTCGGGGCGCGTCCAGGCGCATGGTGCCGTAGGTGGTGAGGACGAACCCGCCGGCCGGTCCTTCCAGTTCGCGGCCCGAGCCGTGGAAGCGGCGCACCGGCGTGCCGGGGGCGAACTTCTCGATCTCCCGCTGCCAGTTGCCCAGCAGCGAGGCCGGGCAGACCACCAGGGTCGGGCCCTCGTGCCCGTGCTCCTGGCGGTGCAGGTGGAGCGCGATCAGTGTGACGGTCTTGCCCAGACCCATGTCGTCGGCGAGGCAGGCTCCGAAGCCGAGCCCGGTCAGGCGGGCGAGCCAGCGCAGGCCGCGGAGCTGGTAGTCGCGCAGGGTGGCGCGAAGGGCGGCCGGGACCTGTACGTCGGCCGGCGCGGCGGTGTCCTCCGGGGCGGCGTGCTTCGTGGCGGCGTGACCGGGATCTGAGTGACCGGGATCCGAGGGCACGGGATCTGCCGGGTCCGGGTCCGGCTCCGGCTCCGGCTCCGCACGTTCGGGATCGGCGGTGAGGAGCGTGCGGAGCCGTTCCAGCGCACCGGTGGCCTCTACGTCGTACCGCGTGCCGTCGAGCTCCGCCGAGCCGGTCAGTACGGCGGCCAGCGCGTCGGCGGCCGTCACCTCGCGCTCCTGGCGGGCGAGCGCCCGGGCCCGGCGGGCCGCGGCCGGATCGATCAGGACCCACTGGTCGCGCAGCCGGACCAGGGGCCGCTTCGCCTCGGCGAGCCGGTCCAGTTCGTCGGCGGTCAGATCGCCCTGGCCGCCCAGGGCGTAGCGCCAGCCGACGGGGTGTGCGGAGCCGGCGGAGAGCGGACCGGCCAGGGCGGCCGGACCGGAGCCGGTGGCCGGCCGGCCCACGACCGCGCGCGCCGTGAGCGTACGGGCGAGCCCGCGCGGCCAGTGCACCTGCACCCCGTCGGCCGCCAGGGCCTCGGAGGCCTCCCCGAGCAGCTCCGCGACCTCCTCGTCGGCGAGGTTCACCGCATCGGGGACGGCCGCGCCGAGCAGTGGCGCGAGCGGCGGCCACAGGCGGGCGGCACGGCGCAGGGCGCGCAGCGCGTCCAGGCGGGCGCGCGGCGGGAAGGCGGCCGCGGCGGGCCCGGAGCCGGCCCAGACGTCGGCTGCGTCCGCAACGAGCGCGGCGTCCGCGAGGCCGTGCATCTGCAGGACTGCGCGGAAGGTCGGCGGCTCGGTGTCCGGGTCCACTTCGATGCGGAGCGAGACCCGCACCCCGGCGTCGTGCCCGGCCGCGACCTCCGCGGCCCAGTCGCGCAGCTCGGGGTGGAGCCGGGCCGGGCGGGCGGCGAAGGCCGAGCCGCCGGCGGCGGCGGGTGCGGCGGGGGAGCGGGGCAGCGTGTCGGCGACGGCGTCGAGGAAAGCGCGCAGCAGCGGCTCCGGGGCGGGCAGCCGCGGCGGGGCGCCGGGGTCGCGGTCCCCGCCAGTGTCGCGGTCCCCGCCGGGTCCGGCGGGGGCGACGGGCACACAGTGGGCGTCGGGCGGCATGGCCGCCGCCAGCTCCCGGACCTCTTCCAGGTCGGCGGCGTCCAGCGGCCCGAGCCGCCAGGCGTCGTACCCGGCGGGGCTCAGTCCGGGCAGCAGCAGCCCGCGGGCGGCGAAGCGCAGGGCCAGCAGGGCGGCGGCGCCCCAGAAGGGCGCGGCACCGGCCGATGAGGCGGCCCGGACCCGGGTGAGCAGGGGCAGGGCGTCGGCGAGGGGCAGGACGAGGGCGGTCACCGTGGTGCGCCGCAGGTCGGGCGTGACGATGGTGAGCTGCTCGGCGGTGCCCTGGCCGTCCAGGCGGAGGCCCTCGGCCGGGTCCGCCCGCCAGAAGGCGATCCGGCCTTCGCGGGCCGGTTCGGCGGGGAGGAAGACGGCGGAGCAGGGGATGAGGCCGGAGATCGTCGGGAGCACGCATTCCTCAAACTTGACTACCGGATACGGGGTGGCCGAGACTAACCCACCCCCGACTGTGCCCGCCCGCGGCGACACCGTGACCCAGGTCACTTCCCGGGTCTTTCGCGCGGGCGAAAAGGTGCGGACGCCGACGCGCGAGCGGAAATGCCGGGGCGGGAACGCGGGGGCGGGAACGCGCGTTGTGTGGGGTAGTGGCCGACGGAGAAAGAGGGTGCCGCAGATGTCCACGAGCGGAAAGATCGCGGTTGCCGGTGTGGTGGCAGCCATCGTGCTGTTCTGGGCGGTCGGGTTCTGGGCCGGACTGCTGGTCCTGATCGGTGTTCCCGTGGCCGCCTACCTGCTGTTGGACTCCTCCCAGCGTCGTAGGCTGCGGGGCGTATCCAGGAAGCAGATCGGCCGCTGACGGCGGCAGGGGGGCAATCATGAGCACGGTGAGTACGGCAGGCGCGGCGAGCCCGGCGGGCGCGGCACAGGTCGCGGCGGTCAGCAGCAACGGGGTCTATTCGTTCACCAAGCCCACGCGCGAGAGCATCACGCTCCTCGAAGGGCTCGGGGTCGAGGGAGACGTCCACGCGGGGATCACGGTCAAGCACCGTTCCCGCGTGGCCCAGGACCCCACGCAGCCGAACCTCCGGCAAGTGCACCTGATTCACCGGGAGCTCTTCGAGGAGGTGGCCGAAGCCGGCCACCAGGTCGAGCCGGGCCAGCTCGGGGAGAACGTCACCACCGAGGGCATAGACCTGCTCGCCCTGCCGACCGGCACCCTGCTGCGCCTCGGCGTGGATGCGGTGGTCGAGGTGACCGGCCTGCGCAACCCGTGCCTGCAGATCGACAACTTCCAGCACGGGCTGCTCAAGCAGGTGGTGAGCCGGGACGAGGAGGGCAACCTGCTCCGCAAGGCCGGAATCATGGGCGTGGTCCACCGGGGCGGCACCATCCACCCCGGCGACACCATCGAGGTCACGCTCCCCCCGACTCCGCACACCCCGCTCGACCGAGTCTGACCGGCTGAGCCCGAGGCCCGGCCGGGGCTGAACCCAAGGCCGGGCCGGGGGCGAGCCCAAGGCCGGGCCGGGGGCGGGCCCTCTCAGTCGATCCACGCCCGAAGGCGCTCGCTGAGCACCACGTCGTGGGGCAGCTGCTCCAGCTCGTGCGCAGGAACGTCCACCCCGTGCTGCCCGAGGATACCGGCCAGGTGGCCCCAGTGTCCGGCGGCCATCTGCTCCTGCGTCATGCCGTCGAAGGGCTCGTCCGGCCCGACCACCGTCCGGGCCGTCTCCTCGATGTCCGCGACGGAGGTCAGCGCGGGGACGCCCGACGGGCCCGAGCTGCTCCAGCCGCGATCGTCGAGCAACACCACGCTGCGGCCGTCCGCGAGTACGGCCTCCAGCCGCGCCGACACCGACAACTGCTGAGCGTTCGTGGCGCCGACGTGCAGATCGGTGTAAGTGACCAAACGCGTCACCACGGTCATGCCACACCCCTGTCGGCTCGCTCGACGCCCGGCCCTGTCCTGTTCCCTGAGCTCCCCGTGACGGACCGTCACGCGCGCTCACGGAACCTCGGAGCCTACACTCGGCGCCCCGCCCCCAGCCGGCCCCACCCCGCGCGACTCAGTAGTAGTCGCGCATCAGCTCCGTCGCCCACTCCGGTTGGCGGTGCTCGCCGCGCGGGCCGAATTCCGTCATGTACGGCTTCAGGTCGAGCACCGGAGTTCCCGCGACCGCGTCCAGACCCTCCACGTGCAACTCCGGTCCCTCCACCGCCTGTACGTCCACCTTCAGGACTCGACAGCGCGAGAGGCCCAGCCGGTTGGGGCGGTTCTTGCCGCGCTGGGCGAAGATGCCGACGAGCGGCCAGTCCGCATTGCCCCGGGGGTGCCGAGCCCCCGTCTCGATCTTGTCCTCCGGCACCCGGTCGAAGTGGAAGACCACCTCGACGTGCGAAAAGTCCTCCAGCCCGTACAGGGCTTGCGGACCGAACCGCTCCGGGTCCAGGCGGATCACCGCCGTCTCCCGCCCCCAGTCGTCGTCGACGACCGCGGACCGGCCGCCCACCACCGCGCCCACCGGGACCACTTCCACCGGATCCATCAGCGCATCCTCCCCCTCACGACCAGCTCGGACAGCGCATGTGCCCCGCACGCGCACCCCCATTCCACCCGACCCCACCAGGCCCCGACCGTTCCGTGACTAGGCCGGCCGCACCGCGATCCGGTCCAGCGCCGCCAGCAGCTCGGACAGTTCCGGAAGCTTCCCGTGCGCCTCGTGCGGCACGGCCAGCACCTCGCTCGGCTCCTCGTCCAGCAGGACGAAGGCGGCCCCGCCGGTGCGGGCCACCAGTGACCATCCCGGCCCGTCGACGCGCAGCGTCCGCGCCTCGTCGCCCGCGAAGGACGACCGCACCCTGCCGGGCGGCGGTGGGCTCTGCGTGTACCCCAGGGCCTCCTCCAGCGCCCGTGCCAGCCCCGGGTGCGCGGCGGCGGCGGCCCCGCCGTCCGTGGCCTCGCGCTCGCTCCAGTCGGCCCACTCCCGGGCTATCTGGTCGGCGCCCATCCGCCGCTGCACCGAACCCCAGGCCTCGGCGGACGGCGGCGACAGCGGTACCCGCCCGGTGCCGTCCGCGCCCTGCTCGGGGTCGTGCGGATCGGGGATCCCGGCCGTGGCCACCGCGAGGTCCAGCGGCCAGCCCGCCAGCGAGACCACGATGGACCGTTCGTCGGGGGACAGGTCGTACTCCATCCCGCAGTCCCACGAGGCGATGGCCATGGCCACGAGCGAGACGTCGTCGACCACGACCGTCCAGCGCGCGCCCTGCTCGTCCTGCCCCAGCACCAGGCCGTACCCGGCCGGCGCCGGCGGCACGCCCAGCAGCGAGCAGGCCTCGGGGTAGTCGTCACCCAGGATGCTCGGGAACTGCGCGGGGGTCAGCAGCACGGCGGTCAGCACGTACAGCGAACCGCCGTCCTCCTCTTCGGACACGTGGCCTCCCGGTCGTTCTCTCGTCGGCGCACCCTAACCAGCGAGTAACCACCGCGTCGAGAGCTGGCGGGAGCCGATTTCCAAGCCCGCCACCTGCACGGAGGGGCGGCCACCCGTCACGGGAACCGGTTCGGCGGGGCCGACGGCGTGCCCGGGGACGGCGCGGCACGCGCCGGTACGCCCGCGATGGAACCGCCCACTGCGCAGGGTCACCGGCCCGATCGCCCTCTGTCGACCGGGCCACGGGCCGCGCCGGGCCTCGCTGTGCGGAGCCGTGCCGCGCCCGGCCGCGGCGGTCCGGCACGCGGGTCCGGCGCGCGGGTCCACCAGGCCGCCACCCGGGTCGCATCAGCGGGCCCGGTCCCGGGCAAGTGGCCGACGTAGAAGGTTCGTCGGTCAGGAAGCGCGGACCGCCAGCGCGAGGAAGCGGGTGTCCTCGTCGGCGTACGAGGTCAGCTGCCAGCCCGAACCGGCCAGGAGCGGGCCGAGGTTGTGCTCGGCGCGCATGTCGTCAGGGGTCAACTCCCGGCCGTGGCGGGCCGCGAGGGCTGCCCTGCCGATCGGGTGGAAGAGCGCGAGCCGGCCGCCCGGCCGGACCACGCGGGCGAGCTCGCGCAAGTTGTCACCCGGATCGGGCAGATGGGCGATGAGGCCGGCGGCGAACACGGCGTCGAGCACGCCGTCGCGCAGCGGCAACAGGGACACGTCCGCCAGGACCAGGGCGCCCTCCGCGTCCCGGCCGGCCTCCTGCGCGGCGCTCAGCATCTGCGGAGTGACATCGGCGCCGAGCACCGTTCCCGACGGGCCGACGGCCGCGCGGAGCGCGGTCAGCGCCCGCCCGGTGCCGCAGCCCGCGTCGAGCACCCGGTCCCCGGGCCGCAGCCCGAACTCGCCCACGGCGGTCGCGAAGGCGGGCCCGTCCCCGGGGAACTTGAGGTCCCAGCCGGCCGCGCGCGCCCCGAAGAACTCCTGGACGTGGCCGCGGTCCCCCGTCTGGTCCCGGGGCCGGTCCCGAGCGGGGTCAAGAGGCCGGTCCCGAGCGGGGTCCTGTGACCGGTCCCGAGCGGGGTCCCTAGTGTGGTCCTGTGTGCGGTCTTCGCTCATGTGCCCATGATCCCTCACCGGGGCTCCGGCACATGCCTGCGGAACGTGTTCAAGGTGGTACGTGGCGTGATCGAAGATGAACGTATCTCTGTCATATTCCAGCAGTTCCAGTGGCTTTCGAAATGCGGCCCGTGTTCGCTCCCTCACCCGGACTAGCTTCCGTGGCCATGGGACACCTGGACCACGCCGCCTATGGCTGGCTTACCCCCGCGCTGTCATACGTGATGGCTTCGATCGGCGCCGCCCTCGGCCTGCGCTGCACCGTTCGCGCGCTCGCCGCGACGACCGGAGCCTCCCGCCGCAACTGGCTCCTCACAGCGGCCTCGGCCATCGGCACCGGGATCTGGACGATGCACTTCGTCGCCATGCTCGGTTTCCACGTCACCGGGACCGAGATCCGCTACAACGTGCCGCTGACCATCCTCAGCCTCCTCGTCGCGATGCTCGTCGTCGGCGCCGGAGTCTTCGCCGTCGGCTACGGGAAGGACCGCGGCCGGGCCCTCGTCCTCGGCGGTCTCACCACCGGCCTCGGCGTCGCCAGCATGCACTACCTCGGCATGGCGGCCCTGCGCCTGCACGGCTCGGTCTCCTACGAGCCGCTCACGGTCGGGCTCTCCGTCGCCATCGCGGTCGTCGCGGCCACGGCCGCCCTGTGGGCGGCCCTCAACATCAAGTCCCCCGCGGCCGTGGCCGTCGCCTCGCTCGTCATGGGCGCCGCCGTCAGCAGCATGCACTACACCGGCATGCTCGCCGTCGCCGTCGAGGTCACCCCCTCGGACACGGCCCTGCCGGGGGCCACCGCCATGCAGTTCATCTTCCCGCTCGCCGTCGGCCTCGGCTCCTACCTCTTCATCACCTCCGCGTTCGTCGCCCTCTCGCCGACCGCCGACGAGCGGGAGGCCTCCGCGATGGCCTCCGCCGACCTCCGCCTGGGAGAGCGGGCCGCCACCGCCCCCGCGGGCTGAGGCGGCGCCGCCCGCGCCCCCACCCCGCCACCGCCCCCGCGACCGTCACGTACGTACGCACCGCCCGGAACGAGGAGCCCATGCGCAGACCCCGCAGAACACCGGAAGCAGCGGCGTCGCGGCCGCCCGCGCCCGCGCCGGCGGGTGGCCGCGGCAAGGGGCCGGGCCGCCGGGCGCACGCCGGACCGCCCGCCCGGGAGCCGATGGAACACGAGGGCTCCGGCATGCTCGCGGCGATACCCGGCGCGGCCGGAGGCGGCGGCCGGGGTCCGCGCCTGCGGCTGCGCCCCGCCACCGTCCGGGCGAAGATCGTCTCGCTGCTGATGGTGCCGGTGGTCTCGCTGCTCGCCCTCTGGGCCTTCGCCACCGTCGACGCGGCCCAGGACGTCGCCCGCCTCAGCCGCGTCCAGCGCGTCGACCGGGAACTGCGGGCACCGGTCGAGACCGCCGTCGCCGCGTTGCAGGCCGAACGGCGCACGGCCGTACGGCTGCTGGCCGACCCCACCGGCGGTCAGGCGGCCGCCGCCCAGACCCCCGGCCAGGCCGCCGCCCTGGACGAACAGGCGCGTCGCACCGACGGGGCCCTACGGGCACTGCGGCTCGGCGACCGCAACACCGTGGCCGACTCCGGCGACTACCGCACCGACATCGTCATCCGGCTGCGCGCCTTCGTCGCCGCCGCCGAGGGGCTGGGCCCGGCGCGCGAGGACGTCGCCGGGCACCGGGCGACCCCGGAAGCGGCGTACGAGACGTACACCCGGGTCATCGACGCGGCGTTCGAGGTCGGCGGGGCCCTCTCCGGAGGCGGCCAGGACGCCGAACTGGGCGTCGACGCCCGGGTCCTGCTGGAGTTCGCGCGGGCCGGGGAGCAGCTGTCGCGGGAGGACGCCCTGCTGGCGGTGTCGGGGCCGCGCACCGCTGAAACGCTTCGCCGGCTGACCGGCGCCGTCGAGACCCGGCGGGCCCTGACCGCCTCCGCCGCCCGGGACCTGCCCGCCGCACAGCAGGACGCCTGGCAGTCCGTGGCCAAGAGCGCCGCCTACGCCGACCTCACCGGGGCCGAGGACCGGGCGCTGGCCGCCACGGCCGGTGCCGGGGCCATGGGCCCGCCCTCGGGCTGGGAGGCGGCGTACACCTCCGTCTCCGGGTCGATGCGGGAGATCGGGGACGCCGCCCACGCGGCGGCGGCGGACCGCGCCGACCCGTTCGGCGCGGGCGCGCTGAGTCCCGCCGGAGCCGCCGTCGCCCTGGGCCTGGCCGCCGTGGCCGCCTCACTCGTCATCTCGGTCCGCATCGGCCGGGCCCTCGTCGTCGAGCTGGTCTCGCTGCGCAACACCGCACTGGAGATCGCGCACCGCAAACTCCCGCACGCCATGGACCGGTTGCGGGCCGGACAGGACATCGACGTGTCCGCCGAAACCCCGCGCGGACCTGTCGCCGACGACGAGATCGCCCAGGTCGGCGAGGCCCTGGCCACGGTCCACCGGGCCGCGCTCAGCGCCGCCGTGGAACGCGCCGAACTGGCCAGTGGCGTGAGCGGGGTCTTCGTCAACCTCGCCCGGCGCAGCCAGGTCCTGGTGCACAAGCAGCTCACCCTGCTCGACTCGATGGAACGCCGCGCCGACGACCCGAACGAGCTCGGCGACCTGTTCCGCCTCGACCACCTCACCACCCGGATGCGACGGCACGCGGAAAGCCTGATCATCCTCTCGGGCGCCGCCCCCGGTCGCGCCTGGCGGATGCCGATCCCGCTGACGAACGTCGTACGGGCCGCCGTCTCCGAGATCGAGGACTACCCGCGCGTCGAGGTCCGCCAGCTCGCCGAGGCCGCCGTCGTCGGCGGAGCCGTCGCCGACCTCACCCACCTGCTCGCCGAACTCATCGAGAACGCAACCCAGTTCTCCCCGCCCCACACCAAGGTCCGGGTCAGCGGAGAACCCGTGGGCGCCGGCTACGTCCTGGAGGTCGAGGACCGGGGGCTCGGCATGGGCCGCGAATCCCTCCAGGAGGCCAACCGGCGCATCGAGCAGTCCGAGGCGCTCGACCTCTTCGACAGCGACCGGCTCGGGCTCTTCGTGGTCAGCCGCCTCTCGGCCCGCCACGGTGTGAAGGTGCACCTGCGCATGTCACCGTACGGCGGCACCACCGCGGTGGTGCTGCTCCCGAACTCCCTGCTCCAGGGCGCCCTCACGGCCGCCGCCCCGCAGCCCGAGGAGCAGGTGCCCGCGGCGCCGGCGCCGACTGCGGAGCCGGTCGCCGAACCGGTCCGGGAGCGGCTGCGGGAGCCGTCCCAGGCCATCAGCGTCGTACGGGACGACGTGCGCGGCGTCCCGGTCCCGGACCGGAGCCACGTACGGGAGGAGCCCCGGCCCTCCCCGGTGGCCCCGCTGCGGCCGCGCGGCTCCGCGGGCGCGGTTCCCCGTACGCCGGCCCAGACGGCTCCCGCTGCCCCCTCGGGCCCGGCCGCCTCGGTCACCGAACTGCCGCGCCGGGTCCGGCAGGCGAGCCTCGTCCCGCAGCTGCGCGAGGCCCCCGCCCCCAAGGCACCGGCCGGCGTGCGGGGAGCCGAGGAACCGCGCGGCCGCAGCCCCGAGCAGGCGCGCGAGCGGATGGCGGCGTACCGGGCGGGCTGGGTGCGGGGCACACAGGCGAGCGGCGAAGCCGGCGCGGACGGGCAGGGGAGCACAGACGGTCAGGGGAGCACGGGCGGAACAGGTGGGACAGGCGGCACGGGCGGGACAGGCAGTACTGGCGAAGGCGAAGGAGCACGATGATGATCGAACATCAGAGGATCGACCTCGACGGCGTCCGCAGGTCGGGCGAGCTCGACTGGCTCCTGGACGACCTCGTGGTCCGGGTGCGCGAGGTGCGGCACGCCGTGGTCCTGTCCAACGACGGCCTGGCGGTGGGCGCTTCCAGCGCGCTCAGCCGCGAGGACGCCGAGCACCTGGCGGCCGTGGCCTCCGGCTTCCACAGCCTGGCCAAGGGCGCGGGCCGGCACTTCCACGCCGGGGGCGTGCGCCAGACGATGGTGGAGATGGACGAGGGCTTCCTCTTCGTGGCGGCCGCCGGAGACGGCTCCTGCCTGGCCGTGCTCAGCGGGGCCGGCGCCGACATGGGGCTGATCGCGTACGAGATGGCCCGGCTGGTCAAGCGGGTCGGCGAGCACCTGTACACCCCGGCCCGGTTCGCGGCGCGGCCGCCGGCCGCCGGCCCCGGGCTGCGGCCTTGAGCACGAACGGCCAGTGGTACGACGCCGACGCGGGCCCGCTCGTCCGTCCGTACGCCATGACCGGCGGACGTACGAAGCCGGGACCCCACGGGGTCCGGTTCGACCTGATCGCGCTGGTCGTCGTGGACCCGGAGGGAACGGACGAGGCGGCCGAGTCGCTGCTGGGGCCGGAGCACCGTGCGCTGCTCGGCCTGTGCCGGGACGAGACCCAGTCGGTGGCCGAACTCGCGGCGGACGCGGACCTGCCCGTGGGCGTGGTGCGCGTACTGCTCGGGGACCTGCTGGAGGCCGGACACGTCAAGGTCAGCCGGCCGGTGCCGCCCGCACAGCTGCCGGACGAGCGGATTCTGCGTGAAGTCATCGAGGGATTGCGAGCGCTGTGATGGGACTGCAGGACAACGGGCCGGCGCCGGCCGCCGAGGGCGGCGAGGAACTGGCAGCGCTCGCGCTGAAGATACTCGTGGCGGGCGGCTTCGGGGTCGGGAAGACGACCCTGGTCGGTTCGGTCAGCGAGATCCGGCCGCTGCGGACGGAGGAGCTGCTCAGCGAGGCCGGGGAGCTGGTCGACGACACGGGCGGCGTCGACCAGAAGACGACGACCACCGTGGCCATGGACTTCGGGCGGATCACGATCAGGTCAGGGCTGTCGCTCTACCTGTTCGGGACCCCGGGGCAGGACCGGTTCTGGTTCCTGTGGGACGAGCTGTCGCAGGGCGCGCTGGGCGCGGTGGTCCTCGCCGACACGCGGCGGCTGGAGGACTGCTTCCCGGCGGTGGACTACTTCGAGCACCGCAAGATCCCGTTCGTGGTGGCCGTCAACTGCTTCGCGAACGCGCGGCGGTACGCCTCGAACGAGGTCGCGCGGGCGCTGGACCTGGATCAGGGGACACCGGTGGTGCTGTGCGACGCGCGGGACAAGGACTCGGGGAAGGAAGTGCTGATCCGGTTGGTGGAGTACGCGGGGCGGGTGCACACGGCGCGGTTGCTGCAGTCGGTGGAACCGCGGGCCGATTCGGTGTGAACCGGCCCGCGGCCAAGGGATGGTGCGGGGTGGGCGGGCGGGTGGGTGCGGTGCGGTGCTGAGGGGTGGGCGCGCGGGCTGTGGTCAGTCGGCCACGCCGGCGGCCGAGATCACCTTCTCGATGCCGACCCGCACGAGGAGTTCGCCGGGGACGGCGTTGCGGCGGCCGAAGGCCTCGCCGTGCTCCTCGCCCATGTAGCGGGCGCCGATCCTGGTCGCCCAGGGCAGCATCGCGTCCAGGTCCTCGCTGATCTGTGCCCGGCCCTGGAGGATCACGTAGGAGAAGGGCGGCCGGTCGTCGTCCACGCAGAGCGCGACGCGGCCGTCGCGGGCCAGATTGCGCCCCTTGACGGTGTCCTTCCCGGTGTTGAACACGAAGGAATCGCCGTCGAGAACGAACCAGATGGGAGCGATGTGAGGGCTTCCGTCCTCACGGACGGTGGACAGTTTCCCGGTGCGGGTGGAGTGGGAGACGAACTCCCGCCATTCCTCTTGAGTCATCTTCTTCACCATGGGTCCATCCTCCTTGCCGGAAAGCCGCTGGTGGGGAAGGCTGGCGGCACGACTATGCGGGGTGGGGCGCGGCCGGTCGGCCGCGTCGACGGGGAGGGACTGTATATGGCGCTGGACAAGCAGCTGGACTGGCTGCTGGACGACTTGACGCGGCGGGTGCAGCAGGTGCGGCACGCGGTGGTGCTCTCCAACGACGGCCTGGTGACGGGCGCGAGCGCGGGACTGGCACGGGAGGACGCGGAGCACCTGGCTGCCGTCGCCGCGGGGCTGCAGAGCCTGGCGAAGGGCTCGGGGCGGCACTTCAGGGCCGGTGAGGTCCGTCAGACGATGGTCGAGTACGACGACGGGGTCCTCTTCGTCATGGCGGCGGGTGCGGGCAGCTGCCTGTGCGTGCTGAGCGCCTCCGAGGCCGACATCGGGCACGTGGCGTACGAGATGACGCTGCTGGTCAACCGGGTGGGAGAACATCTGGGTGTCGCGGAGCGGCGGATCACCGGCGGCTGAGGTCGGGGCGGCGCGTTCCGCCCCTCGGCCGGGTTGTCCACAGGCCCTGCAGGGTGTCATTGCTCTGCGTTACGTTCTTCACACACAGTAATCACTCTGGTGGGGAGAGCATGATGACGCAGACGATTCAGGCGCCGCAGTCACTGTCGGCACCGCAGCCACTGCAGGCAGCGCAGACACCGCAGGAACGGCAGACACCGCAGCAACGGCAGGTACCGCGGGCGACGGACATGGCGGACGCGGCGGACGTGGCGCTGGCCGCCGGGCTGATGGGCGGCGGGCGGGCCGCGGGGGAACTGGGTCTGAGCCGCAGTGAGTTCGCGCGCGCCGTGCAGCTGGGCATCGTACGGGCCGACCCCCAAGGGGCCGCCGGGGCCGCGCGGTACACCCGCACCGAGCTCGACCGGGTCCGGTCGGCCGAAGGATTCCCGGACACGTTGCTCGAGCGCGTGGAGACGATCGCGGGAGCGGAGGCGGCGGCCGCCGTCCTGGGGGTGGGCCCGAGCCGGTTCACCCGGCTGGCACGCTGCGGACACATCGCTCCGGTGGGATACCGGATCAACCGCTACCGGGCGGTGGTGTGGCTCTATCTGACCGCGGAGCTACGGGACTTCGCGGCACGCGAGCCCGGGATGCTCCGCGGGAGCGCGCCGCCGGGGGACCGGGAGTTGATCGAGGCCAGGGCCGACTTGCGACCCCGCAAGTGGCGGGAGCGGCATGTCGGACTGTTGCTGAGACGGACCGCCGACCCCTGGGAGAGGGCTGCCGTTCTGGCCTCGGTCCTCCCCGAGGACGATGTGCGGGCGACCGTGCCCGATCCGGCGGAGCGCATCCTGCTCGGCGCACTCGCCCCGCCCCCGCCCTACGGGCACCCGCAGGTTCCGGCGGCTGCCGAGGTGGCGGTCCGGCTGCTGCGGGCCGGGCCGCCGGACGAGAGCGGCTGGTACCGCACCAGCCTCGACTTCGCCCTGACGGGAGCGAGGGGTCAGTCGAAGTCCACGGGGGAGAGGGGGCCGACGTAGACCCAGGCCCCGTTCTCGCGGGCGAAGGAACTGTGCTCGTGCAGAGAGCCGGTGTGCCGGCCCTCGCGGTAGTGCGCCCGGAACTCCACCGAGCCCTCCGTCTCGAACATCCCGCCGCGCTCGGTGGCCAGGATCTCCAGCCGTCCCCAGCGCTGACCGGGATCCAGGTCGAGCACGCCCGGCCGGGTCGACGGGTGCCAGGAGCGCAGGAGGTACGCGGTGTCGCCGACGGCGAAGGCGCTGAAGCGGGAGCGCATCAGCAGCTCGGCGGTGGGGGCCTGCCGCTCACCGGAGTGGAAGCGGCCGCAGCACTCCGGGTAGGCGGCGGGCAGCCCGCAGGGACAGGGCAGGGCTGGAGTGGCCGGCGTGGGCATGGGAACTCGCTCAGTTCTTCGAGGGCGCGATTCGAGGGCGGAGGGGGACTACTGGGGTGACACGGCCGGCTTGGAAGCCTTGGCGCCGTAGGGGCGGAAGAGCCCCTCCTGGACCACCGAGACCAGCAGCTTGCCTTCGAGGTCGTAGATGCGGCCGCGGGCCAGGCCCCGGCCGCCGTGCGCGATGGGCGATTCCTGGTCGTACAGGAACCACTCGTCCGCCCGGAACGGCCGGTGGAACCACATGGCGTGGTCGAGGGAGGCCATGTCGAAACCGCGCATGCCCCACAGGGGTTCGACGGGGATGCGCACGGCGTCGAGGAGGGTCATGTCACTGGCGTAGGTGAGGGCGCAGGTGTGCACGAGCGGGTCGTCGCCCAGCGGGCCCACGGCGCGCATCCACACCGCGCTGCGCGGATCGGCGTCCTTGAGCTCCTCGGGCGTCCAGCGGAGCCGGTCCACGTAACGGATGTCGAAGGGCTGGCGTCGGGCCATCCGCTCCAGCGCCTCCGGAAGCGTGCCCAGGTGCTCGCGGATCTCGTCCACGACCTTCGGGAGCGCGTCCGGGTGCGGGAAGTCGAGGCGGGGAGGCAGCTGGTGCTCGATGCTGCCCTCCTCCGGCTGATGGAAGGAGGCGGTCAGATTGAAGATGGTCTTGCCCTGCTGGACCGCGGTGACCCGGCGGGTGGTGAAGGAGCGCCCGTCGCGCACCCGCTCCACCTGGTACACGATCGGCACGCCGGGAATGCCGGGGCGCAGGAAGTACGAGTGGAGGGAATGGACGGGCCGGTCGCCCTCCGTGGTGCGGCCGGCCGCCACCAGCGCCTGGCCGGCGACCTGGCCGCCGAAGACGCGCTGGAGGGACTCCTGGGGGCTGGCGCCCCGGAAGATGTTGACCTCGATCTGCTCCAGGTCGAGCAGATCGACCAGCCTCTCGGCGGGGTTCGTCATCAGAGGATCTCCACTGTCGGGCCCGGCGGCCGTGACGGCGCCGGTCGGTTGCGGGTCGGGGGAGGGGTGCGGAGCGGGTGCCCGCCCGGGCGGGGCCGGGAGGAGGTCAGAGCTGGCCGAGTTCGCCGACCGAGGTGACGCGCAGGACCGCCCGGCCCTCCTCGTCGGAGGCGGCGAGGTCCACCTCGGCGCTGATGCCCCAGCCATGGTCCCCGTTGGGGTCGGCGAAGGTCTGCCGGACGCGCCACAGGCCGTGCGCCGCGTCCTCCTCGATCTGGAGCAGCTTGGGGCCGCGCGCGTCGGGGCCCGTACCCAGGTCGTCGTACTCGTCCCAGTAGCCGTCCATGGCCTCGCCCCAGGCGTCGGCGTCCCAGCCGGAGTCGCCGTCCAGCTCGCCCAGCACGTTGACGTGGTCGAGGGCCGCCAGCTCCACCCTGCGGAACATGGCGTTGCGGACCAGGACGCGGAAGGCGCGGGCGTTCGCGGTGACCGGCTTGACCTGGTCGGCCTTCTCCTGGGCCTGCTCCGCCGTCTCCACCTCCGGGTTCGCCAGCTGCTCCCACTCGTCGAGCAGGCTGGAGTCGACCTGGCGGACCAGTTCGCCGAGCCACTCGATCAGGTCCTGGAGGTCCTCGGACTTGAGGTCGTCGGGGATGGTGTGGTCCAGGGCCTTGAAGGCGCTCGCCAGGTAGCGCAGCACGATGCCCTCGGTGCGCGCCAGTTCGTAGTAGGAGGTGAACTCGGTGAAGGTCATCGCGCGTTCGTACATGTCGCGGATGATCGACTTCGGGGAGACCGGGTGGTCGCGGACCCACGGGTGGCTCTTGCTGTACACGTCGTAGGCGTGCAGGAGGAGCTCTTCGAGCGGCTTGGGATAGGTGATCTCCTGGAGCCGCTCCATCCGCTCCTCGTACTCGACCCCGTCGGCCTTCATCGCGCCCACGGCCATGCCGCGTTCCTTGTTCTGCTGGGCGGCGAGGATCTGGCGCGGGTCGTCCAGCGTGGACTCCACCACCGAGACCATGTCCAGCGCGTAGGAAGGGGACTCAGGGTCCAGCAGGTCGAACGAGGCCAGCGCGAAGGTGGACAGCGGCTGGTTCAGCGCGAAGTCCTGCTGGAGGTCGACGGTCAGCCGGATCGTGCGGCCCTCGGCGTCCGGGGTGTCGAGCTTCTCGACGACACCGCCGTCGAGCAGGGAGCGGTAGATGGCGATGGCCCGGCGGATGTGACGCAACTGGGCCTTGCGCGGCTCGTGGTTGTCCTCGAGCAGGTGGCGCATCGCCTTGAAGGCGTCGCCGGGCCGGGCGATGACCGACAGGAGCATGATGTTGGTGACCTTGAAGCGCGAGGTCAGCGCCTCCGGGTCGGCGCCGATGAGCTTCTCGAAGGTGGTGTCCGACCAGGCCACGAAGCCCTCGGGAGCCTTCTTGCGGACCACCTTGCGGCGCTTCTTCGGGTCGTCGCCCGCCTTGGCGAGGGCCTTCTCGTTCTCGATGACGTGCTCGGGCGCCTGGGCCACCACATAACCGGCGGTGTCGAAGCCGGCCCGGCCGGCGCGGCCGGCGATCTGGTGGAACTCGCGGGCGCGCAGCGTGCGGACCCGGGTGCCGTCGTACTTGGTCAGCGCGGTGAACAGCACGGTACGGATCGGGACGTTGACGCCGACCCCGAGGGTGTCGGTGCCGCAGATGACCTTCAGCAGACCGGCCTGCGCCAGCTTTTCCACCAGGCGGCGGTACTTGGGCAGCATGCCCGCGTGGTGCACGCCGATGCCGTGGCGGACGTAGCGCGAGAGGTTCTGGCCGAACTTGGTGGTGAAGCGGAAGTTGCCGATCAGCTCGGCGATCTTGTCCTTCTCCTCGCGGGTGCACATGTTGATGCTCATCAGCGACTGCGCCCGCTCGACCGCCTGGGCCTGGGTGAAGTGCACGATGTAGACCGGTGCCTGCCGGGTCTCCAGCAGCTCGGTGATGGTGTCGGTGATCGGCGTCGTGACGTACTCGTACGACAGCGGGACGGGCCGGGTCGCGGAGCGGACCACCGAGGTGGGCCGGCCGGTGCGCCGGGTCAGGTCCTCCTCGAACCGCTTCATGTCGCCGAGCGTCGCCGACATCAGGATGAACTGCGCCTGCGGGAGCTCCAGGATCGGGATCTGCCAGGCCCAGCCGCGGTCCGGCTCCGCGTAGAAGTGGAACTCGTCCATCACGACCTGGCCGATGTCGGCGTACTTGCCGTCGCGCAGGGCGATGGAGGCCAGCACCTCGGCGGTGCAGCAGATCACAGGCGCGTCCGAGTTCACCGAGGCGTCGCCGGTCAGCATGCCGACGTTCTCGGTGCCGAAGAGTTTGCACAGGTCGAAGAACTTCTCGGAGACCAGCGCCTTGATCGGCGCGGTGTAGAAGGTGACCTTGTCCTGGGCCAGGGCCGTGAAGTGCGCGCCCGCCGCCACCAGGCTCTTGCCGGAGCCGGTCGGGGTGGACAGGACCACGTTCGCGCCCGAGACGACCTCGATCAGCGCTTCTTCCTGAGCCGGGTACAGGGTGATGCCCTGGTCCTCCGCCCACGAGGAGAAAGCCTCGAAGAGGGCGTCGGGGTCGGCGTTCGGCGGGAGCTGATCAATGAGGGTCACGCCCCCCATCTTGCCTGGCTTCCCCCCGGATCAGGGAACCGGCGGACAGAAGGAAGATCATCGACGGTACGCTGTGCCGTCGATGCGGCCCGAACGACACCGTCAACAGGGCCCGACCAGCACACCACCGGGGCGGGGAACGACCATGATGGGTCCGGCGCACTCACTGTCCGGGGCAGCGGCCTGGCTGGGGGTGGGCGCCGCGGCCGCCGCCTACGGGCACCCGATGCCCTGGCCCGTCCTCGTCGTCGGCGCGCTGATCTGCGCCGGAGCCGCCCTCGCCCCCGACCTGGACCACAAGTCGGCGACGATCTCCCGCGCCTTCGGTCCGCTCTCCCGGGGCCTGTGCGAGGTGGTCGACAAGATCTCCTACGGGGTCTACAAGGCCACCCGTGCCCCGCGCGACGCCCGCCGCACCGGAGGCCACCGCACCCTGACCCACACCTGGGTCTGGGCCGTCCTGATCGGCGCCGGTTCCTCCGCGATCGCCGTCACCGCGGACCGGTGGGGCGTCCTCGCCCTCCTCTTCATCCACTTGGTCCTCGCAGTCGAAGGCCTGCTGTGGCGGGCCGCCCGCATGTCCAGCGACGTCCTGGTCTGGCTGCTCGGCGCGACCAGCGCATGGATACTGGCCGGCGTGCTCGACCAGCCCGGCAACGGCTCCGACTGGCTCTTCACCGCCCCCGGCCAGGAATACCTGTGGCTCGGCATCCCGATCGTGCTCGGCGCCCTGGTCCACGACATCGGCGACGCCCTGACCGTCTCCGGCTGCCCGATCCTGTGGCCCCTGCCCATCGCGGGCAAGCGCTGGTACCCGATCGGCCCGCCGAAGATGATGCGCTTCCGTGCCGGCAGCTGGGTGGAGCTCAAGCTCCTGATGCCGGTGTTCATGCTCCTGGGCGGAGTAGGCGGAGCCTCCGCCCTCGGCTTCCTCTGACAGCGCCCCCCCGGGGAGCCTGCGGCCCGCCCATCTGGTGTCCGAGCGCCTGGTCGAAGCACTGCTCCGTGACTCCGAGATCGAGGCCGTCCGCCTGTCCTGGACCACGTAGAGGAGGTCCAGGACAGGTGGCGCGGCGGCGGTCAGCCGTGCCAGGAGCGCCACAGGGCGGCGTACGCGCCGTCGGCCTCGACGAGGGCGTCGTGCGAGCCGAGCTCGGTGATGCGGCCGGCCTCGACCACCGCGATCACGTCCGCGTCGTGCGCGGTGTGCAGCCGGTGCGCGATCGCGATGACCGTGCGGCCGTCCAGCACCCGGGCCAGCGAGCGCTCCAAGTGCCGGGCCGCGCGCGGGTCCAGCAGCGAGGTGGCCTCGTCCAGCACGAGCGTGTGCGGATCGGCCAGCACCAGTCGGGCCAGCGCGACCTGCTGCGCCTGTGCCGGGGTCAGGGCCACGGATCCCGAGCCGACCTCGGTGTCCAGACCGGCGTCCAGCGCCCGCGCCCAGTCCTCCGCGTCGACCGCGCCGAGCGCCGCCCACAGCTCGGCATCACCGGCCTCCGTGCGCGCCAGGCGCAGGTTGTCCCGCAGGGAGCCGACGAACACGTGGTGCTCCTGGTTGACCAGGGCCACGTGCTCGCGCACCCGCTCCGCCGGCATCTGCGACAGCCGCGCCCCGCCGAGGGTGATCTCACCGGTCCGCGGCGCGTAGATGCCGGCCAGCAGCCGGCCCAGCGTGGACTTGCCCGCGCCCGAGGGCCCGACCAGGGCCATCCGGGTACCGGGCGGCACCGACATCGACACCTGGTGCAGTACGTCCACGCCCTCGCGGTACCCGAAGTGCACCTGGTCCGCCCGGACGTCCCTGCCGTCCGGGGAGACACCCGCGTCGCCCGCGTCCGGCTCGATCTCCCGCACGCCCACCAGCCGGGCCAGCGAGACCTGCGCGATCTGCAGTTCGTCGTACCAGCGCAGGATCAGGCCGATCGGGTCGACCATCATCTGCGCGAGCAGGGCGCCCGTGGTCAGCTGCCCCACCGACATCCAGCCCTGGATCACGCAGTACCCGCCGATCATCAGCACCGAGCCGAGGATCGTCACGTAGGTGACGTTGACGACGGGGAAGAGGACCGTGCGCAGGAACAGCGTGTACCGCTCCCACGCCGTCCACTCCTTGATCCGCCGCTCCGAGAGCCCGATCCGCTGCCCGCCGAGGCGGTGCGCCTCGATGGTGCGGCCCGCGTCCACCGTCTCGGTGAGCACGGCTGCGACCGCCGCGTACCCGGCCGCCTCGGACCGGTAGGCCCGGGGCGCCCGCTTGAAGTACCAGCGGCAGCCGATCACCAGCACCGGCAGCGCCACCAGCGCGGCCAGTGCCAGCGGCGGCGCGGTCACGGCGAGCGCCCCGTAGAGCAGTCCCGCCCAGACCACGCCGATGGCCAGCTGCGGCACGGCCTCGCGCATCGCGTTGGCCAGCCGGTCGATGTCGGTGGTGATCCGCGACAGCAGGTCACCGGTTCCCGCGCGCTCCAGTACGCCCGGCGGCAGACCCACCGACCGCACGAGGAAGTCCTCGCGCAGATCGGCCAGCATCTCCTCGCCGAGCATCGCCCCGCGCAGCCGGACCAGCCGCACGAACACGGTCTGGACGGCGAGCGCCAGGGCGAACAGCAGGCCCACGCGACCCAGATGGAGTTCGCGGGCCCCTTCCGAGAGCCGGTCCACGACCTGGCCCAGCAGGTACGGGCCGACCATGGAGGCGATCACCGCGACCGTGTTGACCCCCACCAGGACCAGGAAGGCCCGCCGGTGGCGGCGGAACAGGCCGCGCACATAGCCCCGTACCGTCGCGGAGCTGCCCACGGGCAGGGTCGCGGCCGTTTCCGGGGCGGCCGGATCGTAGTCCGGCGGCGCCACGCCGATCATGCGGATTCCTCGATCTCTGTCAGTACGGATTCCAGCCGCGGGAGCCGCTGGTCTTCCCCGGCCCGCTGTTCTTCCTCGGTCTCGCGGGTGACGACCGCCCGGTAGCGCGGATCGCCGTGCAGCAGCTCGCGGTGCGTGCCGCTCGCCACCGCCTTGCCCTCGTGGATCAGGACGACCCGGTCGGCTCGGTCCAGCAGCAGGGGCGAGGAGGCCAGTACCACCGTCGTGCGACCGGCGCGCAGGGCCGCGATCCCGTCCGCGATCCGGGCCTCGGTGTGCGAGTCGACCGCCGAGGTCGGCTCGTCCAGCACCAGCACCTCGGGATCGGTCACCAGGGACCGAGCCAGCGCCAGCCGCTGGCGCTGGCCGCCGGACAGCGAGCGGCCGCGCTCGGTGATCCTGGCGTCCATCGGGTCGTCCACCCCGTCCGGGGCGGACTGCAGCAGGGCGTCCAGTACGTCCGCGCACTGGGCCGCCGCGAGCGCCGCCGGCGCTTCGACCGCCCCGGACGCCGGTACGTCGAACAGCGCGTGCAGCGTCCCGGACGGCAGGACCGGATCCTTGTCCTGTACGAGGACCAGCGTGCGCGCGGTGTCCAGCGCGAGCTCGTCCAGCGCGACCCCGCCCAGCAGGACGGAGGGCCCCGCCGCGGCGTCCATGGGATGCCCGCCCAGGCGCTCCGCGAGCCGGCCCGCCAGGTCGGGGTCCCCGCACACCACGGCGGTGAACCGGCCCGCGGGGACCAGCAGTCCGGTCTCCGGGTCGTACAGGTCCCCGCCGGGGGCCGGGGTACGGGCGGCTTCGGTGGAGGCCACGGGCTCCGCACCGGCCACAGCCTCCGCCCCCGCCTCCGTTTCCGCCTTCGCGTCGGTCCGCGTCAGCGACAGCACCCGCGCCGCCCGCTTGGCGGAGGGGCGCGAGAAGGAGTACGCCATCGCGATCTCCTCGAAGTGCCGCAGCGGGTAGAGCATGGTCGCCACCGCGCTGAAGGCGGCGACGAGTTCGCCGACGTCCAGCCGGCCGTCCAGCACGAGCGCGGCCCCGTACCAGACCACCGTGACCAGCAGCGCTCCCGGCAGCAGCACCTGGATCGCGGAGATCAGCGCCCACATGCGGGCACTGTGCACGGCCGCTTCGCGGACCTGCTGCGAGGCCTCGCGGTAGCGGCCGAGGAAGAGCTCCTCACCGCCGATGCCGCGCAGGACCCGCAGGCCCGCCACGGTGTCCGAGGCCAGTTCGGTGGCCTTGCCCGCCTTCTCCCGCTGGAGGTCGGCGCGCCCAGTGGCGCGCGGCAGCAGCGGCAGGACGGCCAGGGCGAGCACCGGCATGCCGAGGGCCACGACCACGCCGATCGTGGGCGCGTAGAACAGCAGGACGACACAGCCGATGACCAGGGTCAGGGCGGCGGCCAGGAAGCGGGACACCGCCTCGACGAACCAGCCGATCTTCTCCACGTCGCCCGTGGAGACGGCCACCACCTCGCCCGCCGCGACCCGCTGGGTCAGTGCGGAGCCCAGCTCGGCGGTCTTGCGGGCGAGCAGCTGCTGGACCCGCGCGGCGGCGGTGATCCAGTTGGTGACGGCCGTGCGGTGCAGCATCGCGTCGCCGAGCGAGATCGCGACGCCGAGCAGCGCGATCAGACCGCCGACCCACAGCAGCCGGGCGCCGTCGCCGTCCACGACCGCGTCGATGCCCATGCCCACGGTGTACGGCAGGCCCGCGATGCCGCCGAAGTGGAGCAGCCCCCAGCACAGGCTTTTGGCCTGTCCGCCGAGTTGGCCCCGGCCCAGCCACCAGAGGAACCGGGGGCCGGAGCGAGCGTCGGGTACCCCTGGGTCCGGATACGGAAGATCGCTGATCTGCATGACGCCCCATGACTGGTCGAGTGTTCCAAACCGTGCAAGGTTCGCGTTCCGGACCGGTCCGGGGCAATCGATTTTCCGTTGGCCGCAGCTCTGCGCAGCAGGGTCTGCTCACCCGGCGGGCGAGCCGGAACCCGACGCCGTCCTGCCCCGGCCGGGGGGACACCGGGCCGCCGGGAGCGCCGGAGCGGGCTCGGTGCCCGCTGTCAAGGCACGAATTCCCGAGACATGACGTGCGGTCTTTCGATCAGGCCTAGTGGAAATCGACCCTTCACTTCGCCTGACGGATTGGGAGAGACCGATGGTGACGAATCCCGAGATCGAGCGCTGGGCGGCCGCTGACCGAATGCCGGACGAGTCCGACGGCATTTCCGTCGCCCGGTCCGTGACGGAACACGTGCGGCGGACAGGGAAGCATTTCCTTTCGAATCGATCACTTGTGCGATTGGATGCCATCAGGCGGCGGCACGGCGCGAACCGCCCGTTCCTCAAAGCCTTTCTCGACTGCGCCCTCGACAAGCACGAGGGACGTTTCCAGAACCGCACCTACCTCGCACTGCCGGTCCTGGAGCTCCTCATGGACGACCGGAACGGCGGGCCGAGCGCGGACCGGATGTCGACCCTGCTGATGGCCGACGTGGTCCGTTTCGAGATAGGGGCGGCGGCCGGGTCGCCCGAGGGCCCCGCGCGGGACCGGCCGGATGCGGCGACGCTGAGCACGCGGTTGAGGCACGCCCTGCGACTCGTGACGACGGGGCTCGGTCCGTCGGAGGCCGACGACCTTCCGTCGCGGCTGGCGCACACCAGCCGATCCCGCCTCGAAGACCTTGCCGAGCGCCTGCCCCGGCCGCCGGCGGCGGATTGCGGCCGGTGGTTCGACGTCACCGTCCAGCCCGTCTCCGTCGTTCATGACGAATATTTCTTCATCCGCGTCCTCCAGACCCACGAAATGCATTTCTCCGCAATAGCGGCAGTGGTGAAGAAGGCGATCGAGGCGCTGCGCGCAGGAAATCCGGAAGGGGCCGTGGAGTTGCTGGACCGCGCGGTGGTGATGTTCGAGCGGGCCGCGACGCTCTTCCGTGTCGTGGCCACGATGAGGGCGGAGCAGTTCACCGCCTTCCGCCAGTACACCCAGGGTGCCAGCGCCATTCAGTCCGAACAGTACAAACGGTTCGAGAGCCTGTGCGGTGTGCCGCCCGCACCGCGCCTGCAGTCGTCCGCGTTCACGAGCGTGCCCGCCGTACGGGCCGAGGTGGAAGAACCCGGCCACGACACCGTCACCCGGGCTTACCTCGACCTCCGGAACGAGGGGCGTTTCGACCGGGCACGGTGGAACCGCCTCGACAGGGCGATCAGCCGTCTGGAGAGCGGTCACCAGCGGTGGAAGTCGGCCCATCGCGGGCTCGCCGCGCGCATGCTCGGCGACGCCCACGGTTCGGGCTACACCGACGGCGTCCCTTACCTGACGAAGTGCCTGGAGAACCGACTGTTCTGGCAACTGGACACCAGCCCGTGATGCGCCAGTACGCCCGCGCCCGCCCTCAGGGCCGGGTGGCGCGCTCCAGTTCCAGCAGCGCCGAGTAGTAGCTGCGGCCCGTGGCCCGGTCCATGCCCACCTCGCACATCCGGTTCGCCGACAGGTGCGCGTCGAACTCCCGCGCCCTCACCTCGGCGGCCTCGCGGGCCGTCGCCGACTCCGTCAGCTCCGGGTGCAGCATGCCGCGGTCGCCCGCGAAGGCGCAGCACCCCGCGTCGTACGGGACCACCACCTCGTCGGCGCAGGCCTCGGCCACCGCCCGCAGCTGCGCCTCGTCGTCCAGGTGCCGCATCGAACAGGTGGGGTGGAGCACCGCCGAGCCCACCGTGCGCCGGACCTCCAGGTGCGGCAGCAGCTCCTCGGCGGCCCAGACGATGGAGTCGACGATCCGCAGCTCGGCGTGGAGGGAGCGGTTGTCGTCGGTCAGGTACGGGACCACCTCGTGCGCGATGCCCAGGGTGCAGGAGGACGCGTCCACCACGAGCGGCAGCCGCCCGCCGGCCGTCCAGCCCCAGGCGGCCTCCACGATCCGGTTGGCCATCACGCGGTTGCCGGCGTCGTACCCCTTGGAGTGCCAGATCGTCGCGCAGCAGGTGCCCCGGACGTCCCCGGGGATCCACACCGGCCTTCCGGCCCGCTCCGACACCGCCACCACGGCCTCCGGAAGGGAAGGGCCGGGCCGGCCTTCGGGGCCGCCGAAGATCCGGTTGACGCAGGCCGGGTAGTAGACCGCGGCGGCGCCCACACGCCGGGTGGCGGGCAGCTTGCCGGCCGCGGCGCCGGGGACCTGGGGCAGCCACTCGGGAACCAGGTCGGGCCGTACGGCCTTGCGCGCGGCCCCCGTCACGGCCTGCAGGATCCGGTCCCCGACGGCGTCGGTGATCTTGTCGGCGGCGGCCACGGCCAGCCGCGCGGCCACCTCGACCGCGCCGAACCGCAGGGCGGCGAGCTCGGCCGCGCGCTCCTCGCGCGGGCTGTGCCGGCGGTGGCGGAAGTCCTTCATCAGGGCGCCGGTGTCGATGCCTACGGGGCAGGCGAGCTTGCAGGTGGAGTCGCCGGCGCAGGTGTCCACGGCGTCGTACCCGTACGCGTCGAGCAGGCGGTCGAGCACGGGGGAGCCGGGCTGCTGGCGCATCATCTCCCGGCGCAGCACGATCCGCTGGCGCGGGGTGGTCGTCAGGTCCTCGCTGGGGCAGGTCGGTTCGCAGAACCCGCACTCGATGCAGGGGTCGGCGACGGCTTCCACCTGCGGAATCGTCTTGAGGCCGCGCAGGTGCGCCTTCGGGTCGCGGTCCAGGAGGATCCGCGGGGCGAGCACCAGGTCGGGGTCGACGACCCGCTTGGTGCGCCACATCATCTCGGTGGCCCGGGGCCCCCACTCCAGTTCCAGGAAGGGGGCCATGTTGCGGCCGGTGGAGTGCTCGGCCTTCAGGGAGCCGTCGAAGCGCTCCACGGTGAGCCGGCAGAAGGCCTCCATGAACGCGGCGTACCGCTCCACGTCCGCGGGTCGGGCGGCGTCGAAGGCGAGCAGGAAGTGCAGGTTGCCGTGGGCGGCGTGGCCGGCGACGGCGGCGTCGAAGCCGTGCTCCGCCTGGAGTTCGAGCAGGGCCTCGCAGGCCTCGGCCAGCCGGGACGGGGGGACCGCGAAGTCCTCGGTGATCAGGGTGGTGCCGGAGGCGCGGGCGCCGCCGACGGCGGTGACGAAGGCCTTGCGGGCCTTCCAGTAGCCGGAGATGGTCTTGGCGTCGCGGGTGAAGGCGTTGGCGACCGAGGCCACCGGGGTCACCAGGTCCAACCCGGCCAGCACCTCGGCGGCCCGCCGCTCGTACTCCGCACGGCCGGCCTCGTCGGGGGCCCGGAACTCCACGAGCAGCGCGGTGGTGTCCTTGGGGAGGTCGGCCCAGTCGGCGGGGACGCCGGCGACGCTCACGGAGGCGCGCAGGGTGTTGCCGTCCATCAGCTCGACGGCCAGCGCCCCCGCCGCGTTGAAGAGCGGCACGGCGGCGGCCGCGGCGGGCAGCGAGGGGAAGAAGAGCAGGGCGCTGGTGAGCTCGCGGTCCAGCGGCAGGGTGTCGAAGACGACCTCGGCGATGAAGCCGAGGGTGCCCTCGGAGCCGACCATCAGCCCGCGCAGGATCTGCACCGGGGTGGCGCCGTCGAGGTAGGCGTCGAGGCGGTAGCCGGTGGTGTTCTTGATCTCGTACTTGGCCCGGATGCGGGCGACCAGCTCCGGATCGGCCTCGATCTCCTTCTTGATCTCCATCAGGCCGTGGCACAGGGCGGGCTCGGCGTGCTCCAGCTCCTCGTCGGCGAGCGGGTCGGCGGTGTCCACGACGGTGCCGCTCGGCAGGACGAAGGTCAGGGAGGACAAGGTGCGGTACGAGTTCCTCGTGGTGCCCGCCGTCATGCCGGAGGCGTTGTTCGCGACGACTCCGCCGAGGGTGCAGGCGATGGCGCTGGCCGGGTCCGGGCCGAGGATGCGGCCGTGCCGGGCGAGCGCGGCGTTGGCGCGCACGACGGTGGTGCCGGGCTGGATCCGGGCGCGCAGGCCCTCCTCCAGCACCTCGACCCCCGCCCAGTGGCGACGGACGTCGACGAGGATGTCCTCGCCCTGGGCCTGGCCGTTGAGCGAGGTCCCGGCGGCCCGGAAGACCACCTCGCGCTGCCTGCCGTGGGCGTAGGACAGGACGGCGGAGACATCGTCGATGTCCTCGGCGATCACGACGACCCGGGGCAGGAACCGGTACGGGGAGGCGTCGGAGGCGTAGCGGACCAGGTCGGAGACGCCCGAGAGCACCTTGTCGGCGCCCAGCAGTTCGCAGAGCTCGCTCCGCAGCGGTTCGGGGGTGCCCGTCGAGGCGCGGTCGGGCACCCGGTCGGGGGCGGGGCCGCTGATGGTGCGCGGGCGCAGGGCCCCCGGCTTCGGTTCCAGCAGTGGCATCTGCAGCCCCTCAACTCGCGCCGTGTGGATCGGTCTCACTCGTTCGGCGCAGCCCCGGCCCTGTCCCGGCCGGACCGTCGCCCGTCAGCAGCCGTGCTCCGCAGGAGCGTCCGCCAGAGCGTTCAGCAGGCCGCCGAGCACCTCGCGCTGATCGGCGGTCAATGGAGCCAGGATCTCCTCTGCGGCGCCGGTTCGCGCGTTGCGCAGGCGGCGCAGCGTGGCGCGGCCGGTGTCGGTGAGCTCGATCCTTATGACACGGCGGTTCTCGGGGTCGGGCACGCGGCGCACGCAGTCGGCGCTCTCCAGACCGTCGACCAGCGTGGTCACGGCACGGGGCACCACCTCCAGGCGGACGGCCAGGTCCGCCATCCGGGGCGGGCGGGCCGCGGAGAGGTGGGCGACGGTGCGCAGCAGCCGGGACTGGGCCGGGGTGATGCCGAGCGGCTCCAGATGGCGCTTCTGGATGCGGTGGAGCCGCCGGGTCAGGCGGAGGAGCTGCTCGGCGAGCACGCCGTCGGTGGTGTCGGTGGTCCCGGTCGTGTCGGCGCTGTCGGCGACGCCGGTGCCCCGGGTGCTGTCGGTCTCGGAAGCGGTGCTCATGCTGCGGTCCTCATAATGGGAACGATATCAGGACCAGATTCATTGTGAGTATAGGTAACAATGAGCTATGCTCATTCGAGTCTCGTCACCTGTCATGAAGGAGGCCCATGCGCCCCAAGGAACCCGAGTGGGAGCCCTCGAAAGAATCCCTCGACCCCAGCGGTCCCGCCCCGGACGAGCGGCCGCGCGAGCTGCGCCGCATCGTCGCCCTCTTCCGGCCCTACCGGGGCAGACTCGCCGTCGTCGGCGTGCTGGTCGCCGCCTCCTCGCTGGTCGGAGTCGCCACCCCCTTCCTGCTCAAGGAAGTCCTCGACGTAGCGATCCCGCAGGGCCGTACCGGGCTGCTCAGCCTGCTCGCCCTCGGCATGATCGCGACCGCGGTCGTCACCAGCATCTTCGGCGTGCTCCAGACCCTGATATCCACCACCGTCGGGCAGCGCGTGATGCACGATCTGCGCACCGCCGTCTACGCACAGCTCCAGCGGATGCCGCTGGCCTTCTTCACCCGTACGCGCACCGGCGAGGTGCAGTCCCGCATCGCCAATGACATCGGCGGCATGCAGGCCACGGTCACCTCCACGGCGACCTCGCTCGTCTCGAACGCGACGGCCGTCATCGCCTCCGTCGTCGCCATGCTCGCGCTCGACTGGCGCCTCACCCTTGTCTCGCTCGCCCTGCTGCCCGTCTTCGTGTGGATCAGCCGCCGCGTCGGCGGCGAGCGCAAGAAGATCACCGCGCAGCGCCAGAAGCAGATGGCCGCGATGGCCGCGACGGTCACCGAGTCCCTGTCGGTCAGCGGCATCCTGCTCGGCCGCACGATGGGCCGCGCCGATTCGCTCACCACCTCCTTCGCGGAGGAGTCCGAGAAGCTCGTCGACCTCGAAGTGCGCTCCAGCATGGCCGGGCGCTGGCGGATGTCCACCATCGGCATCGTCATGGCCGCCATGCCCGCGCTCATCTACTGGGCGGCCGGCATAGCCCTGCAGACCGGAGCCCCCTCGCTCTCGGTCGGCACCCTCGTCGCCTTCGTCACCCTCCAGCAGGGCCTGTTCCGGCCCGCCGTGAGCCTGCTGTCGACCGGCGTCCAGATCCAGACCTCCCTGGCGCTCTTCGCCCGCATCTTCGAGTACCTCGACCTGCCGGTGGACATCACCGAGCGCGAGGACCCCGTCCGCCTCGACCGCGCCAAGGGCGAGGTCCGCCTGGAGGACGTCCACTTCGCCTACGACAGCAAGAGCGGCCCCACGCTGACGGGCATCGACATCACGGTCCCGGCCGGCGGTTCCCTCGCGGTGGTCGGCCCGACCGGATCCGGCAAGAGCACGCTGAGCTACCTCGTGCCCCGGCTCTACGACGTCACCGGTGGCCGGGTCGCCCTCGACGGCGTCGACGTGCGCGACCTCGACTTCGACTCGCTGGCCCGCTCCATCGGCGTGGTCTCCCAGGAGACCTACCTCTTCCACGCCTCCGTCGCCGACAACCTGCGCTTCGCCAAGCCCGACGCCACCGACGAGGAGATAGCGGAGGCGGCCCGCGCGGCCCAGATCCACGATCACATCGAGTCCCTGCCCGACGGGTACGACACCCTGGTCGGCGAGCGCGGCTACCGGTTCTCCGGCGGAGAGAAGCAGCGCCTGGCCATCGCGCGCACCATCCTGCGCGACCCGCCGGTGCTCATCCTCGACGAGGCCACCAGCGCACTGGACACCCGCACCGAGCACGCCGTGCAGCGTGCCATCGACAACCTCTCCCAGGGCCGCACCACCATCACCATCGCCCACCGCCTCTCCACCGTCCGCGATGCCGACCAGATCGTGGTGCTCGACGGAGGCCGGATCGCGGAGCGCGGCACCCACGAGGAACTGCTGAAGGCCGACGGCCGGTACGCCGCCCTCGTGCGGCGCGACCGGGAGAGTGCGCTCAAGCCCGAGACCCCGGCGTCCGAAGGGCTCCTGTCCGGGGCGCTCGGTTCAGAGATGCGCAAGGCGGATCTGCTCAAGCCCGGGACGTTCAAGCCGGACACCCTGCGCGGCACCGAGCCGACCCCGGTGAACGTGTGATCGTATGACCGGCACACGGGCCGGGGTGCCGGGAATCCGGCGGTTCGCGGGTTAGCGTGCCCGCATGCGTCATGAGAACCGGCCGCCGTCACCGCGCCGTTCCCGGCTCACCCGCCGGGGCAGGCTGGCGCTCTTCCTCGGAACCGTCCTGGGGCTCGGGGCAGCCCTCCTGATCCCCTTGTTTCCCGGCGAGGAACCGCCCGAGAAGCCGCGCCAGTTGCTGATCCCCGAAGGCTGGCGGGCCCCGCAGGTCTACGCCGCCATCGACCGCGAACTGAAGCTCCCGGCCGGCTCCGCCAAGGCCGCGGCCCGGGCGGCCGTCCTGCCGCTGCCCGCCGAGGCGAAGGGCAATCCGGAGGGGTACCTCTTCCCGGCCACCTACCCGGTGACCTCGAAGTCCACCCCGGCCTCACTGCTCACGTACATGGTCGAGACGGCCAACAAGAGCCTCGCCACCAAGGCCGTCGCGGACGGCGGCAAGGCCCACGGCATGACCCCGTACCAAACGGCCACCCTCGCGAGCATCATCGAGGCGGAGGCCGAGACCCGCGGGGACATGGGCAAGGTCGCCCGGGTGGTCCACAACCGGCTGGCGAAATCGATGCCGCTCCAGATGGACTCCACCATCAACTACGCGCTGAACCGCTCCACGGTGGACACCAAGCTGAGCGAGACGAAGATCGACAGCCCCTTCAACACGTACGAGCGCCAGGGACTGCCGCCCACCCCGATCGACAGCCCCGGCCTGCAGGCCATGGCGGCCGCGGTTGCCCCGACACCCGGAGACTGGCTCTTCTTCGTCACCGTGAAGCAGGGGGACACCCGCTTCTCCGCCACGTACGAGGAACACAAACGGCACGTGGCCGAGTTCAACCGGCTCCGGGCCGCCTCGCGCGCCACCTGATCCGAATGGCGCGCCTCAGACCGTCTCTTGAATGCCGGTCCGGGTGCGGGTGAGCAGACGGCCGATCCCCCGGGCCGCGGCGCCGCCGGCGCGGTTGGCGCCGATGGTCGACGCTGAAGGGCCGTAGCCGACCAAAGTGGATCCGCTCGTCACGGACCGCGCGCGTGCCGTCGAGCCGGATGCCGCCGCCCGGCTCGCGCAGCCGCAGCGGGGCCAAGTGGTCGATGGCGGGGCGGAAGCCGGTGGCCCACACGATCACGTCCGCCTCGACGCGGGTGCCGTCCGACCAGGCGGCCCCCGACCCCGTGAGGTGGTCGAACATCGGCCGGCGGTCCAGGACCCCCGACTCCAGCCCGCCCCGGACGGCCTCGTTCAGCGGCAGCCCGGTGACGCTGACCACGCTGCGGGGCGGCAGGCCCTGCCGGACCCGGTCCTCCACCAGGGCCACCGCAGCACGGCCCTGCGCCTCGCCGAAGCTCCCGTCGCGGAACACCGGGGGCCGGCGGGTGACCCAGGTGGTCTCCGACGCCACCTCGGCGATCTCCAGCAGGTGCTGCACCGCCGAGGTGCCGCCGCCCACCACGATGACCCGGGCTCCGGCGAATTCCGCCGGCCCCGGGTAGTTCGCCGTGTGCAGCTGGCGGCCCCGGAAGAGTTCCTGCCCCGGGTAGCGCGGCCAGAACGGCCGGTCCCAGGTCCCGGTGGCGTTGATCAGGGCCCGCGCCGACCAGGTCCCGGCCAGGGATTCCACCAGCAGCCGGCCGTCCGCCCCGTCGCGTACGGCGGTGACGTCCACGGGGCGGCGTACGCGCAGGTCGAAGCGGTCCTCGTAGGCGGCGAAGTACTCCGCGATCACCTCGGAGGACGGACGCAGCGGATCGGCGCCGGTGAGTTCCATCCCGGGCAGCGCGTGCATGCCGTGGACCTTGCCGTAGGTGAGCGAGGGCCAGCGGAACTGCCAGGCGCCGCCCGGGCGCGGCGCGTGGTCCAGGACCACGTGGCCGATGCCCGCCCGTGCCAGGTGGTAGGCGCCGGACAGGCCGGCCTGCCCCGCGCCCACGACCACCACGTCCACGTCCTGCACCGCGAATTCGTTCACGGTTCTACTAACTGGAGACGGTGCCGAGATCTTCCCGGAGGCGGGCGCGGGAGCCCGCCGGCCGCGGCCTCAGCGTGCGAGCAGGCCGCGCGCCGCGAGCTCCGGAGTCACCCCCTCGCCGAACCAGTAGGCCTCCTCCAGGTGCGGGTAGCCCGACAGGACGAAGTTCTCGATACCGAGCGCGTGGTACTCCTCGATCCGGTCCGCCACGTCCCCGTGGCTGCCGACCAGGGCGGTGCCGGCGCCGCCGCGCACCAGCCCGACCCCGGCCCACAGGTTCGGGGAGATCTCCAGCTTGTCGCGCGAGCCGCCGTGCAGCGCCAGCATCCGCTGCTGGCCGACCGACTCGCTCGCGCCCAGCGCCGCCTGCGCCGTGGCGATGGACGCGTCGTCCAGGTCCCCGAGCAGCCGGTCCGCCGCCGCCCAGGCCTCCTTCGCCGAATCCCGGGAGATCGTGTGCAGCCGGATGCCGAACTTCACCGTCCGGCCCCGCTCCTCGGCCAGCGAACGGATCCAGTCGATCTTCTCCTTCACCTCCTGCGGCCGCTCGCCCCAGGTCAGGTACACGTCCGCGTGCTCGGCGGCCACCGGACCCGCCGCGGCCGAGGACCCGCCGAAGAAGATCTCCGGCAGCGGGTCGGGCGGCAGCGCCGTCAGTCCGCCGTCGATCCGGTAGTGGTCGCCGTGGAAGTCGAAGGGCTGCCCGCCCCAGACACCCCGCACGACCGAGAGGAACTCGGCCGTGCGGGCGTAGCGCAGATCGTGCCCGAGGTGGTCGCCGAAGCGCCGCTGCTCCGCCGAGTCGCCGCCCGTCACCACGTTGAGCAGCAGCCGGCCGCGCGTGATCCGCTGGTACGTGGCCGCCATCTGCGCGGCCAGGGTCGGCGAGATCACCCCCGGCCGGAAGGCCACCAGGAACTTCAGCCGCTCGGTGTGCTGCGCGAGCGCCACCGTCGTCAGCCAGGCGTCCTCGCACCAGGTGCCGGTCGGGGTCAGCACCGCCTCGAAGCCGAGCCGCTCGGCCGCCTTCGCGATCTGCGCGAGGTACTCGATGTCGGGCTCGCGCACCCCGGCGGCGGCGTGGTTGTTGGCGTAGGCGTGCCGGTCGACCAGGGTGCGGCCGTCGCCGCCGGTCGGCAGGAACCAGTGCAGTCGTACCGTCATCAGGAGTCCTTCCCGTACGTGCGCGCGGGGGTGGTGGAGGGCGGCAGGTTCCCGTTGAAACGGGTGTCCACGAAGTCCTTGAAGACGACCTTGCCCGGGATCAGCTTCAGGTCGGTGAAGGTGTCGGCGATCTTCTGCTCGGAGGCCACGGCCGCATCGTCCACGGCCACCGGCACCCGGGTGCCGTTGCTCCGCTTCACCGCGTCGAAGGCCACCTCGTACGGCAGCCCGGTCTCCTTCGACCAGACCTTGGCCCACTCCTCCGGGTGCTTGAACACCCAGTCCTGGGCGCGCTGGATGCGCTCCAGGTAGTCCCCGATGGCCTTGCTCTTGCCCTCGTCCGCCAGTGCGCCGGGCGCCGCCACCTGGAAGCCGAGCCCGTTGACGACCCCTTCGCCGCTGGTCAGGATGCGGGCGCCGGAGCGCAGCACCTGGGAGGTGTACGGGTCCCAGACCGCCCAGGCGTCGACCTTGCCGCTGTTGAAGGCGGCCAGCGCGTCGGCCGGCTGGAGCAGGGTGATCTGCACGTCGGCCGGAGCCAGGCCGGCCTGCCGGAGGCTCGCGATGAGCTGGAAGTGCGCCGAACTGCCCTGCGCCACCGCGATCTTCTTCCCGCGCAGCTCGGCGGGGGACTGGAGGGCGGAGCCCTTGGGCACGAGGATCGCCTCGCCGGCGGAGGAGCCGTGCGTGGCCGCCACCACAGTGATCTTCGACTTCGCCGCGGCGGCGAAGACGGGCGGGGTGTTGCCGACGCCACCGATGTCCACGGCCTTGGCGTTCACGGCCTCCAGCAGCGGCGGACCCGAGGTGAAGGTGGACCACTTGATCGCGTAGTCCAGCTTGTCCAGTTCGCCGGCGGCGCGCAGCAGCGACTCGTAACCGCCCTTCTGGTCACCCACGCTGAGGGTGACCTTGGCGCCGCTCTTGGCGCCGTCCTTCGAGCCGGTACCGGTGTCGGCGGCCGAACTCCCGCCGCAGGCGGTCAGGGCCAGCGACAGGGGAAGCAGCGCGGCGAGCAGGGGCAGGGTGTGACGTCTCATGTCGCTTCTCTTCGATCTCTCGTACGGGAATCAGGGCAGGGGAGGCAGGGGAGGCAGGGGAGGCAGCGGGGCCGCTCGGAGCTCAGCCGACGCCGAGCTCGGCCAGCAGCCGGGCGCGCAAGGCGGCGAAACCGGGGTCGCCGACCGAGCGCGGCCGCTCCAGCGGCACCTCGGTGTCGTAGGCGATGCGGCCCTCGTCCATCACGAGCACGCGGTCGGCCAGCAGCACCGCCTCGTCGACGTCGTGCGTGACCAGCAGCACCGCGCAGCCGCGCCGCTGCCACAACTCGGCGACCAGTCGCTGGGCGTTGATCCGGGTCAGCGCGTCGAGCGCGCCGAACGGCTCGTCCAGCAGGAGCAGATCGGGCTCGCGGACCAGGGCGCGGGCCAGGGAGGCCCGCTGCGCCTCGCCGCCGGACAGGGTCTTCGGCCAGGCGTCGGTACGGTGTTCCAGCCCGACCTCGGCCAACGCCCGCTCCGCGCGGTCGCGTTCGGGGCGCCCGGGCAGGCCGAGCAGCACGTTGCGCCAGACCCGCTTCCACGGCATCAGCCGGGGAGCCTGGAAGGCCACCGCCCGGCGCTCGGGCACGAGGACCTCGCCCTCGATCTCCCGGTCCAGGCCGGCGAGCACGCGCAGCAGCGTGGACTTCCCGCAGCCGCTTCGGCCGAGGAGCACGGTGAACTGCCCGGCCCGCAAGGTCAGATCGAGGCCGTCGATGACGGCGCGGCCGTCGAAGGCCCGGGTCAGCCCCCGGACCCGTACGGCGGCATCGGCCGGGTCCGCCGTGACGGTGGTGGCGGCGGCGGTGGTGGTGACGGTGCCGGTCACTGGCCGGTGAAGGTCGGTCGCCATTGCAGCAGCAGCCTTTCGAGAGCGCGGACGATGAGGTCGGCGGTGAGGCCGAGGAAGGCGTAGACCACGAGGCAGACGACGATGACGTCGGTGCGGAAGAACTCACGGGCCTGGTTCATCAGGAACCCGATCCCGGCGTCGGCGTTGATGGACTCCCCGAACACCAGGGCCAGCCAGCCGGTGGCCAGCGAGTACCGCAGCCCGGTCATGAACCCGGGCAGCGCGCCCGGCAGTACCACGTGCCGTACCAGGCCCCACCGGCCCAGACCCAAGGCCCCGCCCGCTTCGATGAGTTGCTCGTCGACCCCGCGGATCCCGGCGTACACGTTCAGGTACAGGTGGAAGGCCGTGCCGAGGGCGATGAGCGCCACCTTCGGCGCCTCCCCGATGCCCATCCAGATGATGAACAGCGGGATGAGACCCACCCAGGGCACCGTGCGCAGCATCTGCACGCTCGCGTCGATCAGGTCTTCGCCCAGCCGGGAGAGCCCGGACAGCAGCGCCAGCACCGTCCCGACCGTCCCGCCCAGGACGAGCCCGATCGCCACGCGCTGGAGCGACACCCCCATCGCGGCGGGCAGGGTGCCGTCCGCGATCAGGCCGGCCGCGGCGCTCGCGATGGTCGAGGGCGGAGCGAGCGTATCGGCCGGCAACCAGCCGAGACTGCTGGCCAGCTGCCAGGCGGCGAGCAGCAGGAGCGGTCCGATGGTGCGTCTCGCCCAGCGGGGTGGGGAGCGCCGTTTCGCCGAGGCGGGCACGACCGGTACGAGCGCGGGGGCGGTGCCGGGTGAGTGCGCGAATGCCGTTTTAGGCGATGTATCCGGCCGGGCCTGGCTGGTCAGGGTCATGGGTGCTCCACGGAAGGGGAGGGGGAGGGGCGGGGCAGGGCGAAGCGCACGCCCGTCGGCCCCCACGCCGGTACGGAGGCGGAGTTCGGGGGTCGCGTAGCTCGGGGAACCGGAGCCGAGGAGGCCCAGAGCTGCGGAGAACCGAGGCCGCGGAGGTCCGGAGCCGCGGAGGTCCGGAGCCGTGGAGGACCGGGACTCCGGGGATCGGCGGCTCAGGAACTCAGAGGCTCAGGGCATCAGGAGATCGGAGGCTCAGGGCGTGCGAAAGGGGAGCGCGGAGCGCTCGTGTCGCAGGTGAAAGGGCGTCAGCAGCTGCGGCAACACGCGGCGGAGGCCACCCGCAGCAGGTCGATGTGACCGCGCGTGGTGAGCATGACTGAACGCAACATGCGGCGAAACTTAGCCATTCGCCCGCTCGGGGTCAATGGCGTCTCGATCCCTGGGATCCCGATCTCCCCCGTCGGGACGGGATCCGTCAGGAGCGGTGCGCGCGGAGCGTGGCCAGGACCTGGTCCCTGGGCTGGAGGGTGAGCCCCGGGAGGACTCTCGCGCGGGTCGGACCGCTGTCCAGGTGGAAGCGCTGGGCCACGACGGCCAGGACGAGGGCGGCCTCGACGAGGGCGAAGCGGGCGCCCAGGCAGGCGCGCGGGCCACCGCCGAAGGGGAACCAGGCGTGTTCCGGGATCTGGTGAGCGGCGTCCGCATCCCATCGCTCGGGGCGGAAGGCCTCCGGCTCCGGGAACCAGCGCTCGTCCCGGTGCATCGACCACGGGCTGGTCCACACCGACAGCCCGGCCGGGACCGGACGCCCGCCGAGGGTGGCGCCCTCCCTCGCCACCGCGGAGATCAGCCAGATCGGCGGGTAGATCCGCAGTGCTTCCTTGACCACCTGCTGGGTCCAGGGCAGCCGCGCGTAGTCCTCGTACGTCGGGAGCCGCCCGCCGAGCACGCGGTCGAGCTCCTCCGTGAGCCGTCCGCGTGCCTCCGGTGCCCCGGAGAGCAGTTGCCAGGCCCAGGTCAGGGTGGTCGACGTGGTCTCGTGGCCGCCGATGTACAGGGTGATCGACTCGTCCCGCAGCTCCGTGCGCGACAGCGGCCCGCCGTCCTCGTCGCGGGCGGAGAGCAGCCTGCTGAGCAGGTCGTCCCGCTCCTCGCCGGCCGCCGAGGCCGCCTCGTGCTCCTGGATGACGTGCTCGATCTCGCGGTCGAGGACGTCCACCGCCGCCCGCATCCGGCGCCGGCCAGGCGTCTGCACCCAGGGCGGCAGGAACATGGTCACGCCCCGGAACTCGGCGCTGAGTTCGCGCTGAGCGGTGGCCATGGCGGCGCTGATCGGGGCCTCCCGGCCGGCCGCGTCGCTCCCGAACAGGGTGCGCACCGCGATCCGTTGGGTGAGCCCGGCCATTTCCCGGTGCACGTCGATCCGCGCTCCGTCGCTCCAGCCGGATACCAGTGCGTCGGTGCACTCCACCATCGTGCCCGCGTACGCGCGCACTTGGCGCGGGCGCACCGAGGGCTGGACCAGTGCGCGCTTGCGCCGCCAGTCCTCGCCGGTGGCCACGACCACCCCGTTGCCGAGCAACTGGCGGAAGGCCCAGCCGAGTTCGGTCGGGCTGAAGGTGGACTCCACGGCGCCGAGCAACTCGCCGGCGTGCTCCGGCTGCGAGACCAGGACGTTGCGCTGCGGGCCGAGCGCCCAGGGCACCCAGTCCCCGTATTCGTCGCGCAGCGACTCGAAGAAGGCCAGCGGATCGCGGGCGAAGGCGGGGAGGTTCCCCAGCAGGGGCCAGCGGCGCGGTCCGCGCTCGGAGCCCGGGGGCAGCAGGGTGGCGGTCACCCCGGCATGGTGACAGCGCCGCCCGCAGGACGCCAGAGCATCCGGGAACGCCGGTGGGCCGGCGGAGACCCCGGGCGGCCGCTGAAGCCCGTGAAGCCCAAGAAGCCCGTGAAGCCCGGGTTCGTCCGAAGTGTCCGGGGTCTCCGGGCTGCCCGGTGGCTCAGGCCGCCCGGGCCGCCGTGAGCCAGGTGTAGGCGCTCTCCGCGCTGAACTCCGCCTGCCCGGAGGGGAAGAGGAGCCCGGCCGCCGCGAAGGCCGGGTCGTCGGCGGTGGCCGCCACGTAGGGGACGGCCACGCACCGCATGCCCGCGGCCTGTGCGGCCAGGGCGCCCGGGGCCGCGTCCTCGACGACCACGCAGTCGACGGGGTCCGCGCCCAGCCGGCGCGCCGCCTCCAGGAACACGTCCGGGGCGGGCTTGCCCTGTGCGACCTCCTCGGCGGACACCACCGTGGTCAGCAGCGCGTCCAGCCCGGTGCCCGCCAGGACCGCGTCGATGGCCTCGCGTGAAGAGCCGGAGGCCACCGCCATCGGGACGCCCTCGGAGTGCAGCCGCCGTACGAAGGCGCGCATCTCGGGGTAGGCCTCGGTGTGGGTCCGGGCGAGCTCCAGGTAGGCGGCGTTCTGCTCGGCGAGCAGTTGCTCGACCGGGGCCGGGATCCCGTACTCGTCCCGGAGGATCTCCAGGGTTTCCAGGGTGCCGATGCCGATGTGGCGGGAGTGCTGCTCCCAGGTGAAATCGGGGACCCCGTGGCGCTCCAGCGTGCGCCGCCCGGACTCGTAGTAGTTCGGCTCGCTGTCCACGAGGGTGCCGTCGAGATCGAATATGACGGAGATCATCCGTAGTGCCCGTCCTGCCGGTGCCTGTCCTGTACCTGTCCCGACCATCTTGTCAGGGTTTGCGCGCTGCCCGTCCCACGGACTCGACCAGGGGGAGGAGCCGGTGCGGCACCCGCTCGCGCAGCGCGACCTCGGTCCGGGTGCGGACCACGCCGGGCAGCCGGATCAGCCGCTGGATGACGTCCTCGAGGTGTGCGTTGTCCCGCGCGGCCACCCGGGTCAGCAGGTCCCCGCCGCCGGTGATCGAGAAGGCCTCGATGATCTCCGGTACGGAGGCCAGGGCGTCGCCGACCTCGTCCAGGTGTCCCTGTGTGACCTCGATGTGCACGAAGGCCAGGACGGGATGCCCGAGCGCGGCGGGGGAGAGGACCGGACCGGTCCCGGTGATCACCCCGGTGCGCTCCAGTCGGTCGAGCCGGGCCTGGAGGGTGCCGCGCGCGACCCCGAGGATCCGGGCGTACTCCCGGACGCTGGTGCGCGGCTGTTCGATCAGCAGGCGCAGGATCCGTGTGTCGAGCTCGTCCACCGCCATGCCGCGACTGTACCAACGCGGCCCCGATAACCGTACGTACCCGATTAAAGCACCCCCGTTAGTCGCGATGGGGCGGGTCGGGACGCCGGGGCGGCCGGGGCAGGAAGCCGCTGGTGCGGGCGCGGTACGCGGCGTAGCCGGGGCGGTCCGCCATGTGCCGCTCCAGCAGCCGTTTCCCGCTGCCGCCGATCAGCAGGTACGACATCACGAGCGGGGAGACCACCGACACCGCCACCGCTCCGCCCGAGGTCCAGGCGGTCAGCGACAGCCCCCACCACACGCAGAAGTCGCCGAAGTAGTTCGGGTGCCGGGTCCAGGACCACAGGCCCCGGTCCATGATCCGTCCCCGGTTCGCGGGATCGGCCTTGAACCGGGCCAGCTGGTGGTCGCCGACCGCCTCGAAGAGCAGACCGCACAGCCACAGCGCCGTACCCGCCACCGCCAGGACTCCGGGGCGCCCGGTCGCGTACGCCGCCGCCTGCACGGGCAGCGAGATCAGCCAGACCAGGGCCGCCTGGAGCAGGTAGACCATGCGCAGCGCGTACAGGTTCCGGTTGCCCGGGGCCTTGGCGAGCATCCGCTCGTAGCGTGGGTCCTCGCCGTGTCCCCGGCCCCGCCAGGCGATGTGCGCGGCCAGCCGCAGGCCCCACAGCACCGCCAGGACCGCCGGCAGCGGGTGCCGGCCGCCCGACAGTGCGTACGTGGCCACCGCGACGGCGACGAAGCCCAGGCCCCAGGCCACGTCCACCACGCGGTGCAGGCGCAGCCGGACCCCGACGGCGAAGGCGGCCAGCATGACGGCGAGGGCCGCCCCCGCCGAGACGGCCAGGTTGGGCCCGAAGGCGCCCCAGTTCACCGGGGACCACCGCCCGGCGCGAGCCCCTGCGAGGCCGTGCGTGTCAGCAGGAACTGGTGCACGTCCAGGTAGCCCGAGGCGAAACCGGCCTCGCAGTACGCCAGGTAGAAGGTCCACATCCGCCGGAACGTCGGGTCGAAGCCCAGCTCCGCCACCCGGTCGGCCCGCTCCGCGAAGCGCTCCCGCCACAGTCGCAGCGTCTGCGCGTAGTGGGCCCCGTAGGCCTGGGAGCGGGTCACGCGCAGCCCGGTGTGCGCACGCGCCATCTCCTCCACCACCCGCACGGACGGCAGCATCCCGCCGGGGAAGATGTACTTGTGGATCCAGGTGTACGTGGCCCTGGTGGCGAGCATCCGCTCGTGCGGCATGGTGATCGCCTGGAGCGCGACCCGCCCGCCGGGCGCCAGCAGCCGGTCCAGCGTGGCGAAGTACACCGGCCAGTACTCGGCGCCGACCGCCTCGATCATCTCGACGCTCACGATCGCGTCGTAGCTCCCCTCGGCCTCCCGGTAGTCGCACAGCCGCACCTCGACCCGGTCGGACAGCCCCGCGGCCGCGATCCGGCGCAGGGCCAGCTCCCGCTGTTCCCGCGAGAGGGTGAGGGTGACCACGTGCGCACCGCGCCGGGCGGCCCGTACGGCCAGCTCGCCCCAGCCCGTGCCGATCTCCAGGAGCCGGGTGCCGGGACCGGCCTCCACCAGGTCCAGCAGCATGTCGATCTTGCGGTGCTGGGCCTCGGCGAGCTGCTCCGGTCCGGCGGGCAGCGTGCGGAACACCGCCGAGGAATAGGTCATCGTCGGATCGAGGAACTCCGCGAAGAGCTCGTTCGACAGGTCGTAGTGGCGCTGGACGTTCGTCCGCGAGCCGTCCGGGGTGTTGCGCTCCGAGGCCGGGTGCCGGGAGGCCCACAGACCGCGCAGCCGCTGGAGCGGAGCCGGGACCAGCCCCGTCACGTGCCCGGCCAGGACCGTCAGGACGGCGACCGGGTCGCGCGCGTCCCACTCCCCGGCCAGGTACGACTCGCCGAAGCCGATCAGTCCCTCGGCCGCGATCCGGCGTTCGAAGGCGTCCGGGTCGTACACCGCCATCGCGGGGCCGCCCCGCCCCAGGGTCCCGTCGGGGCCCATCCGGACCTGGAGCGGCAACCGGTCCAGGGCCCGGCGGATCAGCAGCCGTCCGACGGCGGCCCTGGCCCGGGAGCAGGGCGGCACGGCCGGGGCGGTGGCGGTGGTGGTGGTCGACGTGCTCACTTCAGACCCTCCTGGGGTACGTGTCGGGGACGCGGCCGCACCGGCAGGCCGCGCAGCCACAGCCGGACGCCGTGGAAGCGGATGCCGACGCTGACGGCGGCGGTGGACCAGGGCCTGCGCAGCGCGGCGCGCAGCAGTCCGAGGGCGTCGGCGGGGCGGCGTTCGCCGCGGACGGTCGCGGTCAGGCGGGCGCCGTCCGTACCGCCGGTGAGCCGGACGGTCAGTGCGAGGTGTTCGCCCGGCTCGGGCAGCTGCATGCGGTAGGCACCCTCCACCGCGAGGAAGGGGGAGACGTAGAACTCCTTGGCGACCGGGGCGACCTCGAGGTCACCGCGGTCGCCCCGGGCGGTCTGCGCAGGGAGCAGGTAGCAGTGCCGCTCGCCGTACGTGTTGTGCACCTCGGCGACCACCTGGCGCAGGGAGCCGTCCGGGTCGTGGCACCAGTACACGGTCAGCGGGTTGAAGACGTGGCCGAGCACCCGGGCGTGCGCCAGCATCAACACCCGTGACCCCGGGGGGAGTCCGGCGCCGCGCGCCGTGAGGAACGCGTCCAGCCCGGCCCGGATCGTGGGGGCGCCGCCGCCGAAGTGGTCACGCGCCTCGAACCGGGCGAGCGGCCGCAACGGCCGGGGGAGGCGCGGGAGCCGGTCGAGGTCCACCAGCCACAGGTACGTGCGGTGCCGCAGCCGGTAGCGGCTCCCGCCCGACCGGACGTGCCGGATGTCGGCCAGGTAGAGGCGGGGCTCCATCGGCCGGGGTCCGGTCGGGCCGGGCTCGCTCGGACCGGGCTTGCTCGGACCGGGCTCGCTCGGGCCGGGCTCCGGCGGACGGTGCCGCGGCGGGCCGTGGTTCACCACGTCACCCCCAGTGCGGCGGCCGCCGCCACGCCCGAACGGCAGCCGTCCTCGTGGAACCCCCACCCGTGATAGGCGCCGGCGAAGGCCGTGACCGGCCCCGACAGTGCGGGCAGGAGCCGCTGGGCGGCCACCGACTCCGTGGTGTAGACGGGGTGTTCGTACTCCATCTCGGCCAGGACCAGCTCCGGCCGCACCACCCCGTCCGCGTTCAGCGTGACCACGTACGGCTCCGGCCCGTCCAGCCCTTGGAGCCGGTTCATGTCGTAGCTGACCCGTACGTGCGCGTCGGCCGGCCGACATCCCGACAGCCGGTAGTTCCAGCAGCCCCGGGCGCCGGGCCTGCGCGGCAGCACCGAGGTGTCGGTGTGCAGCACGGTCCGGTTGCGGGAGTAGCGGAAGGCGCCGAGCGCGGTGCGTTCCGCGTCCGTCGGATCGGCCAGCAGGCGCAGCGCCTGATCGGCGTGGACGGCGACGACCACCCCGTCGTAGAGGGCGGTGGCGCCGCCGGCGGTGGTGACCGACACGCCCTGCGGGGTGCGCGCCAGGGCCCGTACCGGAGTGGCGAGGTACACGGCGTCCAGCCGTTCGCGGACCCGCTCCACGTAGCGCGCCGAACCGCCCTCGACCGTGCGCCAGTTCGGCGAGCCGCCGACCGACAGCATGCCGTGGTGTTCCAGGAACCGGAACAGGTACCGGGCCGGGTAGCCGAGCGCCGTGTCCGGCGGGCAGGACCACACCGACGCCACCAGGGGGATCGCGAAGTGCGCGGTGAAGTAGGGCCCGAAGCGGCCCCGTTCGAGGAACTCGGAGAGGGTGATCCCAGCGGCGTCGGCGTCGGCGTCGGCGTCGGCCTCAGCCGTGCCGCCGGTCCCGGAGCGGGCGTCGTCGGCGGCCAGCAGCCGCCTCGCCCCCCGGTGGAACGCCGGGATCCGTGCCAGCATCCGCAGGTACTCCGGGTTCACGGCCGACCGGCGGCGGGCGAAGAGGCCGCGCGGCCCGCGCGCACCCGCGTACTCCAGCCCGCACCCCTCGCAGCGGACCGACAGGCTCATCGTCGTCGGCCGGGTGGCCACCCCCAACTCGCCGAAGAGCCGTAGCAGGTGGGGGTAGGTGCGGTCGTTGTGGACGATGAACCCCGAATCCACCGCCCGGACCACCCCGTCCGGCCCCTTCAGCTCGTGCGTGTGCGCGTGCCCGCCCAGCCGGTCGTCCGCCTCGTACAGGGTCACCTCGTGCGAGCGCGCCAGCACGTATGCCGCCGTCAGCCCCGACACGCCCCCGCCGATCACGGCCGTCCGCGGGCGCGGCGCCCCTCGCTCGGTCATCGTGTTCCTCCCTCTGCACCCCGTCACCCGGGGCACCCCGTCACCCCCTCTTCGGAGCCGAGGGGGGTCTTGGATGTGCCGTACGGGGGAATCCCGCATCCGATCCGGCGCGCCACGGAGAATCGGAGGGAGGGGGCGCAGATACCGAAGGAACAGCGCGCGAGGAGCGGAGACAGCCATGACGGGCAAGAACTGCCTGGTCACCGGGGCCACCGGATACATCGGCGGACGCCTCGTACCCGAACTCCTGGACGCCGGGCACCGGGTCCGCTGCCTGGCCCGCACCCCGGAGAAACTGCGTGACCATCCCTGGGCGGGGGACGCCGAGGTCGTTCGGGGTGACGTCACCGACCCCTCGTCCCTCGCCGGGGCGATGACCGGCATCGACGTCGCCTACTACCTCGTGCACTCCCTCGGCACCGGATCCGGCTTCGAGGAACGCGACCGGGACGCCGCCCGGGCCTTCGCGGACGAGGCCCGCGCCGCCGGTGTCCGCCGCATCGTCTACCTCGGCGGCCTCACCCCGGCGGACATCCCCGTCCGGTCCCTCTCACCGCACCTGCGCTCCCGCGCCGAAGTCGGGGAGATCTTCCTCGCCGGAGCCGTCCCGGCGACCGTGCTGCGCGCCGCCGTCGTCATCGGGTCCGGGTCCGCCTCCTTCGAGATGCTGCGCTACCTGACCGAACGGCTGCCCGTCATGGTCACCCCCAGCTGGGTCGGCACCCGCTGCCAGCCCATCGCCGTCCGCGACGTGCTGTGCTACCTCGTCGGCAGCGCCGGCATGCCGCCTGAGGTGAACCGGGCCTTCGACATCGGCGGGCCCGACGTGCTCACGTACGAGGAGATGATGCGCCGCTACGCCGCTGTCGCGCGGCTGCCCGCCCGCCTGATCCTGCGGGTCCCGATGCTCACCCCGAGGCTGTCCAGCCACTGGATCGGCCTGGTCACCCCCGTGCCGAGGGCGCTGGCCCGGCCGCTCGCCGAATCCCTGCGGCACGAGGTGGTGTGCGCGGAGCACGACATCGCCGTCCACGTCCCGGACCCGCCGGGCGCGCCCATCGGCTTCGACGAGGCCCTCGCACTGGCCCTCCGGCGCATCCGCGAGGCCAAGGTCACCACCCGCTGGTCCTCCGCCTCCGTCCCGGGCGCGCCGAGCGACCCGCTGCCCACCGACCCCGACTGGGCGGGCGGCAGCCTCTACACCGACCACCGGGAGCTGACCGTCGAGGCCCCGCCGGCCGCACTGTGGCGGGTGGTGGAGGGCATCGGCGGGGAGAACGGCTGGTACTCCTTCCCGCTGGCCTGGGCCGTACGGGGCTGGCTGGACCGGCTCGTCGGCGGAGTCGGCATCCGGCGCGGCCGCCGGGACGCGGCACGGCTGCGGGTCGGGGACTCCCTGGACTTCTGGCGGGTCGAGGAGATCGAACCGGGCAGGCTGCTGCGGCTGCGCGCCGAAATGCGACTGCCGGGGCTGGCCTGGCTGGAACTGCGCGCCGACCCGCCGCCCCCGGGGGAGGCCGGATCCCGCTACCACCAGCGGGCCCTGTTCCATCCGCACGGCCTGCTGGGCCACCTGTACTGGTGGAGCGTGTCACCGTTCCACGCCGTCGTCTTCGGCGGCATGGCACGCAACATCGCCCGCGCGGCGGAGCGCGCGGACGACGACGGCGCGGACGACGACGGCGCGGACGACGACGGCGCGGGCGCGACGCAGCCCCGCGGGCGGGCCGCGGACGGCGGCCCCCCGCCGGTCCCCTCCCCGGACCACGGGTGACCGTTCGATGGGAGAATCGGTTCCGTGACGACGGTATCCGGGGACTTCGTACTGACCATGGACGAACTGCGCGTCGTCGCACGCTACGTCCTGGGGAGCGCAGAGGGCGTTCTGCACGTGTTCGAGGAAGCCACGCCCGGCGATCCGCGGCCCCGTGCGGCCATCAACGCCGCGGGGGACTTCGTGAGCGGCGCCAGGAGGACCAACCTTCAGCGCGTCACCTCCTTGGACGCCCACCGGGCGGCGAAGGAAGCGACCACGGAAGCCGCACGGCTCGCTGCCCGCGCCGCGGGCGACGCCGCCTCCGCGGCCTACCTCCATCCGATCGCGAAAGCCACCCAGGTGGGACACATCCTGCGAGCCGCCGCGAGCGCGGCACGCATTGGCGAACTGGGCGCGGACGATGATTCCGCCGTCGGGCTCCGGCTGATCGAGGAGGCTCGTCAACGCGCCACACCCGTACTGATCGAAGTCCTGAACAGGTACCCCGCGGCACCGACCGGCAAGAGCCGTACCGCACAGCTCATGACCCTCCTGGACGCGTCCCTGCGCATGCCCCGCCGAACCGCGGGTTCGACAGCGGGCCGCAGCCGACCCCACGGGTGACCGCGGGGCGGAGCCTCCACGCGAACGTCCCCGGAGACACTCCGGGGAAACACCCCGGGCACTGCGCGGCAGCGCCGGCGCATCCGGACGGGGGTCCGGCGGCGAAGTACTCATGACACCCGGTACCCACATCCCCCACGCGGAGCGAACCCCATGAACGTCGCGGTGGTCCTCTACACCTCCGACCTCCGGCTGCACGACCATCCGCCGCTGCGGGCGGCCCTGTCCTCTTCCGAGCAGGTGGTGCCGCTCTTCGTGCGCGACCCGGCGGTCGCCGCCCCGCCCAACCGGCTCGCCTTCCTCGCCGACTGCCTCGCCGGCCTCGACGCCGGGCTGCGCTCCCGCGGCGGCCGCCTCGTCGTACGGTCCGGCGACCCGGTCGCCGCGACCATGGCCCTCGTACGGGAGGCCGACGCCGACGAAGTGCACATGGCGGCCGGGGTCAGCGCCTACGCCCACGCCCGTGAGGAGAGGCTGCGCGAAGCCCTCGAAGCCGAGGGCCGGAGGTTCCACGTCCACGACGCGGTGATCACCGCGGTGGCTCCCGGAGCCGTCACTCCCACCGGGTCCACCGGGTCCGATCACTTCGCCGTCTTCACCCCGTACCACCGCCACTGGTCCGAGCACCCCCTGCGGGCCGCCGCTCCCGCGCCCCGCACCGTCCCGGTGCCCGACGCGATCCGCTCCGAGCCCCTGCCCGAGCGCGCCGCCGTCACCGGGACCTCCCCGGGCCTCGCCCCCGGCGGGGAACCCGAGGCGCGCCGACTGCTCGCCCGATGGCTGCGCTCCGGCATCGACCGCTACGGCGAGACCCATGACGACCTGGCCGGCGACGCCACCTCCCGGCTCTCCCCGCACCTGCACTTCGGCACGCTCTCGCCCACCGAGGCCGTCCACCGGGCCCGCGCCGCCGGTGGCCCCGGAGCGGAGGCCTTCGTACGGCAGTTGTGCTGGCGCGACTTCCACCACCAGGTGCTCGCGGCCAGGCCCGGGGCCGCCGCCGCGGACTACCGGGACCGCGGCGACCACTGGCGCACCGGCCCCGCCGCCGAGGAGGAGACCCTGGCCTGGAAGGAGGGCCGCACCGGCTACCCGATCGTCGACGCGGCCATGCGCCAACTGGCCCACGAGGGCTGGATGCACAACCGCGGCCGACTGCTGGTCGCGAGCTTCCTCACCAAGACCCTGTACGTCGACTGGCGCATCGGAGCCCGCCACTTCATGGAGCTCCTCGTCGACGGGGACCTCGCCAACAACCAGCTCAACTGGCAGTGGGCGGCGGGCACGGGCACCGACACCCGCCCCAACCGGGTCCTCAACCCGGTCCGCCAGGGCCTGCGTTACGACCCCGACGGCGACTACGTCCACCGGTGGGTCCCCGAACTGGCCGGACTCCCCGCACCGCGCGTGCACGAGCCCTGGCGACTCCCCGGCCTGGAACGGGCGCACTACGACTACCCCGACCCGGTGGTCGGCCTCGCCGACGGCCTCGACCGCTTCCGCGAGGGCCGCGGGACGGGGCCGGGGCCGGGATCCGGGTGACGGTGCGCCGGCCCGCCGCGCCGTACGGTGGAGAGGTGGAGCCCGAAACCCCGCAGCCCCAGGCCCAGGCCCAGGCCCGCCCCCCGGCCCAGGCCCAGGCCCGCCCCCAGGCCGAGGCGCAGATCCCGCCCCCGCCCCCGCCCGTCGCCCTCGGCACCGGGGCCGTCGCCCGGCGCCTCGGGGTCTCGCCGACCACGCTGCGCTCCTGGGAGCGCCGCTACGCCATCGGCCCGGACCGTCGCGAAGAGGGCAGGCACCGGCGCTGGACCCCTGCGGACATCGCCCGGCTGGAGCTGATGTGCCGCCTCACCGCCCAGGGCGCGCCCCCGTCCGAAGCCGCCCGGGTGGCCCGGGGAGCCGCCCCGGACGGCCCGGCCGCGACAGATCCCGCCGCCCCGGCCCCCGGAGGGCCGCGCGCGCTGCGCCTGGGGGACGTCCGCCCGGAGTGCAGGGGGCTCGCGCGGGCCGCCGTACGGCTGGACGCGCCGGCCGTGGAGGACCTGCTGGCGTCCGTGCTCGCCGAGCTGGGGCCGGTCACCGCCTGGGAGGAGGTGATCGCGCCGACCCTGCACGCGGTGGGCCGCAAGTGGGCCTCGTCCGGGGAGCGTTACGTGGAGGTCGAGCACCTGCTCTCCTGGTACGTGTCCGCGGCCCTGCACCGGATCCGGCGGGTCCCGGAGCCGTTCCCGGCCCCGCCCGTACTCCTGACGTGCGCGCCCGGGGAGCAGCACAGCCTCCCGATGGAGGCGCTGGCCGCCGCCCTCGGTGAACGGGCCCTGCCCGTAAGAATGTTCGGGGCAGCCCTGCCGGCCGACGCCTTGTGCGAGGCCGTCCGGCGGACGGGCCCGCGGGCCGTCGTCCTGTGGGCGCAGTCCCGTACGACGGCGGACGCCGCGCTGGCCAGGTCGGTGGCGGGCATCGAGTGGGGCCCGCGCGGCGCCCGCGGCCACTCGGCTCTGCTGCTCGCCGGCCCCGGCTGGGGCGCCGGAGCCGCATCCCAACCCGCGCGCACGGAGCGGCTGTTCGGGCTACGCTCGGGGCTGGCCGTCATCGAATCGGTTGTGGCACCCCGGACTTCGGCGAATGCTCCGGGGAGCGCTCCAGGGACTGCCGCATGACGTGCAGCGCCCGCCGCATGTGGCTCTTGACGGTGCCCAGCGGGAGCCCGGTGCGGTCCGCGATCTGCGACTGCGTCAGGTCCGCGTAGAAGGCGAGCCGCAGCACCCGCTGCTGCGCCGACGGCAGTCGGGCCAACTCGCCGAGCAGCAGCACCCGTTCCACGGCACGCTCCGGCCCGGGCTCCGGTTCCGGCCGGCCCTGTGCGCAGACGCGCGAGGCGGCCCGGACCACCCGGGCCCGCCGGGTGCGGGCCTCCAGGGCGTCGGCCACCTTGTGCCGGGTGATGCCGGTCAGCCAGGCCCCGAGACCGCCCGGCCCGGGCCGGTACCCGCCGCGACCCCGCCACGCGGCGAGGAAGACCTGCTGGGTCACGTCCTCGGCCTCCCGCTCGTCGCCGAGCGAGCGGGAGGCCAGCGCGTGCACGAGCGGCCGCCAGCGCCGGTAGACCGCCGCCACGCAGTCCTCGTCGCCCTCCGCGAAACCCACCGCCAGCCGGGTGTCGTCCTGGTCGTCCATGCCCCGAGCCTCGCGAGCGCGGCCCCGCCGGCCAACTTGCACCGCTTGCGCATCGTTTTCTGCTCGCGCCGGGCCGCGACCCGGACGCCCCGGGCCCGACCGGCAGGATCCGAAAGAGACGCTAGTGCTGTGACCGGGAAGGTTCACCGGGTCGCGACGCCCGGCACGGCGCCTCGCCGCGTTGTCGGACCACGGAAGTACGTCCGGTACGAGCCGTGGCCCTCCGCCTTGCGATGCACCGCACCGGACGCCGCGACCCGGCAAACCTTCCCGGCCACAGCACTAGACCGAGGCCTCCCCGCCGGGGTGCATCAGCGGCTGGGTCAGTCGGTACGCAAGGGCCACCGCCAGGACCAGTACGGCGGCCGGCAGCAGCAGCCATCCCACCGACCAGCCGGTCCGTACGAGCAGCGCCCCGGCCAGTCCGCCCGCGAACATCGCGCCGACCGACCACGCCCGCCGCACCCAGGCCGCGGTCCCGTACCCGAAGGCCCGGTCCTGCCCGATGATCGAGCCGCCGAGGAAGGAGGTCAGCGAGCGGGTCACCAGGGTGGTCGGCACCCCGGCCAGGTTCACCCGCAGGCTCGTCACGTTCCGGATCCCCATCGCCAGCGACAGGACCGCCGAGACCAGCAGCTGCCGGGCGCCAGGAGCTCCGAAGCGGGGCACCAATCCCCATCCGGCGGCCGCGGCCGCCAGGATCAGCACCGCCTCGGCCGACAGCCCGGTCACGAACCAGCGCCGGCCCCGGCCCTCGACGAAGGCCTCCAGCCGGGCCCCGCACACCGCCCCCAGGGCGAACGCGCACAGCGAGACGGCGGGCGCCAGCGAGGGCACCGGGCCCGCGTGCGCCACGCCGAAGGCCAGGAACAGGACGTTGCCCGTCTGCATCGCCGTGAAGACGGGCCCGAGCGCCAGCAGGCTGACCGCTTCGATCAGCCCGGTCACCGCGGTCAGCACCAGCAGCAAGAGGGTCAACGGGAGTCGCGTCGTACGGGAACCGGGGCTCATGGGCCCCGACACTGACAGCTCCGGCTCGTTCGTCCGGCGCCGACATGCCGCAGGGACTAGGGTCCGAAGGGTGAGCGACCTGCTGCTGGTGAGGCACGGCGAGACCGCCTGGAGCGCGACCGGACGGCACACCGGGCGCACCGACGTCCCGCTGACCCCGCACGGGGTCGAAGAGGCCATCTCGCTCTTCCCGTACTTCCGGGACAAGCACCCGGCCCTGGTGCTCACCAGCCCGCTCCGCCGGGCCGCCGCCACGGCCGAGCTCGCCGGTCTGAGCGGGGGCCTCACGGACCCCGACCTGTACGAGTGGGACTACGGCGGCTACGAGGGTGTGACCACCGCCGAGATCCAGCGCGAGCGCCCCGCCTGGTCCCTGTGGACCGACGGGGTACCGCCCGGGGGCGCGGAGCACCCCGGCGAGAACGCCGCCCAGGTCGGCGCCCGCGCGGACCGGGTGCTGGCCCGGGTGGCCGGGGTGCTGGGCGAAGGCCGGGGCAACGTCGTCCTGGTCGCCCACGGGCACCTGCTGCGGGTGCTGACCGCACGCTACCTCGGTCTGCCGCCCGAGGCCGGACGGCTCTTCATGCTCCGGACGGGCACCTTCAGCGCGCTGTCCACGGAGCACGGCCTGCCGGTCATCGCGAGCTGGAACTCCCGCCCCTGGGGAACGCGGCCCTCGGGGACACCGACCCCGGGAACACCGACCCCGGGAGCACCGACCCCGGGAACACCGACCCCCGGAACACCGACCCCGGGAACGCCCGCTCCCGAACCGGTACGCCCGCCGCGATAGCGCTCCCCCCGCCTCGCGCGCGGCCGCCGTCTGCGTGACGATGCGTACATGGCCCACGATGGCTCGGACGGCGTGCCCCCTGAGAGCCCGGAACCGCTTCCGGGAACGAGGGCCGCCACGGACTCCGCCGGCGCGGACGCGGAACCCGGGCTCAAGGCCAACGCGATCGGCTTCCTCGACGCGCTCGTCATCGGCCTGAACTCGACCTCGCCCGCCTACTCCCTGGCCGCGGTCATCGGGCCGATCGTCGCGCTCGCCGGCATCTACGCGCCCGGTGTCATGCTGGCCTCCTTCGTCCCGATGCTGCTGATCGCCGCCGCCTTCTACTACCTCAACAAGGTCGACCAGGACTGCGGGACCACGTTCTCGTGGGTGACGCGCGCCATGGGCCCCTGGGCGGGCTGGCTCGGCGGCTGGGCCATCGCGATGACCGGCGTCCTCGTCATCGGCTCGCTGGCCGACGTGGCCGTGCACTTCGGACTGCTCGCCGCCGGACTCGACAGCTGGGCGGCGAACGAGGCCCTGCGCCAGAGCCTGACCGTTGTCGTGATCCTGGCCATGACGGCCGTATGCGTCATCGGCACCGAGATGTCGGCCCGGCTCCAGGACGTCCTCATCCTCGCCCAGGTCTTCTTCCTGCTGGTCTTCGCCGTCGTCGCCCTCTACCGGGTGTACGCGGGCACCAGCAGCCTCGACGGCACCAGACCCGCGCTCGAGTGGCTCAACCCCTTCGGCGCCGGCGGCGCCGCCCTCACCGGCGGACTGCTGCTCGGCGTGTTCATCTACTGGGGCTGGGAGTCGGCGGTCAACCTCACCGAGGAGGTCGAGAACTCGGCCACCGCACCGGGCAAGGCCGGCATCTGGTCCACCGTCGTCCTGCTGGTGACGTACCTGTCCGTCGGCTTCGCGGTCGTCGGCTACGCCGGGACGAAGTTCCTCTCCGAGAACGCGGGCGAGGAGGAGGCCGTCTTCGCGATCCTGGCGCACGAGGTCATGGGCGGCTGGGACTGGATCGTGCTGCTCGCCGTCTGCACCTCCGCGCTCGCCTCCACCCAGACCACGATCATCCCGGCCTCCCGTACCGCCCTGTCCATGGCCCGCCGGCACGCGCTGCCGCCGAACCTCTCGCACATCCACCCCCGGTTCCGGACGCCGGACGTGAGCACCTGGTGGGTGGCCGGCATCGCCATCGTCTGGTACCTCGCCGTCAACCAGATCAGCGAGAACGCCCTCCTGGACTCCCTGACCGCCCTCTCCCTGCTGATCTCGTTCTACTACGCGCTCACCGGCCTGGCCTGCGCCGTCTACTACAGGCGCCACCTGCTGGAGAGCGTGCACAACTTCCTGCTGATCGGCCTCGGCCCGGTGCTGGGCGCCGGTCTGCTGGCCTGGCTGCTCGTGCAGTCGGTGCGCGACATGTCCGACCCGGAGAACTCGGCGAGCGGCGTCTCCTGGTTCGGCCTCGGCCCGCCGCTGGTCATCGGGATCGGCATCGCCGTCGTCGGCGTGCTCGTCATGTGCTTCTGGCGGATCCGGGACGGCCGCTTCTGGCAGGAGCGGCGCGGCGTCGCCGACCCGGCCCTCGTCCACGCGGCCACGAAGCCCCGAAAGCCCGAAGTGCCGAAGCCCTGAAGCACCGAAGCTCCGAAGCACCGACCCCCTGAAGCGCCGAACCCCTGAACGCAAGCCGAGCCGAGCCGAGACGAGAGGAGCCCCGATGTCCGTCGTCCTCGGGTACGACGAGTCGCCCGGAGCCGAGCGCGCCCTGCGCGTGGCCCTGGAGGTGGCCGCCGCCTTCGGCGAGCCGCTCGTCCTCGTCTACGGGGCCGCGGCGCCGGGCCCCACCGGCGAGGAGTCCCGCGCGCACCGGGAGGCCGTCCGTGAGGCCGGCCGCAGTGCGCTCTCCCGGGCGGTGGAGGCCGCCGACGAGGCGGGAGTGCCCTCCACGGTCGAGGTGGCCGACGCGAAACCGGCCCAGGCGCTGCTCGACGCCGCCGAACGGCACGACGCCCGGGTGATCATCGTGGGGAGCTGGGGCGACAGCCCGATCCGCGGCGCCCTGCTCGGATCCACCCCGCACAAGCTCCTGCACCTCTCCCCGGTACCGGTCCTGTGCGTCCCGACCGAGCACGCCTCCGGAGACTGACCCGCCGCCCCCGGTCCGTTGGTCTTCCCATGGCCGAAGATCACGGCTTCCGGCTGTGCCAATGGCCCACCCGGAGCGGTCCGAGTTGAGCCAATGCCCCTGTGGATGCTTATCTGTGTCCTATCCATGTATCTACGGCGCCACGCAGCGCCGGACGGCAACGAGGCCGCTCCGGACCGTGGCGCCTTCGCCGTGCCCGTGTACCGCCCACCACCCCCGGGCGGACGCGGGTCCGGCGTGCTCCATCGCAAGGGGGGCGGCACACCGCCGTGAAGAGGATGTTCGTGGCTCCGGATCCGGGGCGCGCAAGACTCAGGAACGCCACGCGGGCCGTCATCGGTGTCGCTCTCGCCGTGGCCGTGGCCGAGCTCTGCGGGCTCTCCCTCGTCGCGTCGATCACCGGGGGACTGGCGGCCCTGCTCGCCCTCTTCACCGTGACCGACTCGACGGTGCGCGCCCAGCGGGTGACCACCGCCCTGCTGCCGGCCGCCGGATTCCCCGTGCTGGCCCTGGCCACCACCCTGCACGGCGTACCGCTCGCCCGCGACGCCGTGTTCGTCGCGGTGGTGTTCGCCGGCGTCTACGCCCGCCGGTGGGGGGCGCGCGGCCACGCCCTCGGCATCTTCGCGTTCATGAACTTCTTCGTCACGCAGTTCCTGCACGCCCGGCCCGGGCAGCTGCCCGAGCTCTACGCGGCCGTCGGCCTGGCCCTCCTGTCGGCCGGCATCGTGCGGTTCGTCCTGTGGCCGATCGAGCGGCGCGTCCCGCCCGCGGCCGTCCCGCCCGCGGCGCCCGGGACCGGGCTGGCCCGGCCCACCACCCGCCAGGCCTTCCAGGCCACCGCCGCCTGCGCGGTCGCGCTGGGCATCGGCCAGATCCTGTCGCAGGACCGCTGGTACTGGGCGGTCGGCACCGCCTGGTGGATCTTCGTCAACACCGCCTCGCGCGGCGAGACCCTGGTCCGCGGCTTCCGCCGGGTCCTCGGCACGGTGTTCGGGATCGGCGCGGGCCTGCTGATAGCCATTCCGCTGAACGGTGCACCGGCGCCCACGGCCGTCCTGGTGGCGCTCTGCGTCTTCGGGATCTTCTACACCGCGGCCGTGTCCTACAGCTGGATGATGCTGGCCGTGACGGTGATGGCCGGCCTGCTCTACGGACTGCTGGGCGTGCTCGACCCCGGTCTGCTCGTCCTGCGCCTGGAGCAGACGGCCGTCGGCGCGGTGTGCGCCGGGCTGGCCGTGATCCTGGTGCTCCCGGTGACCACCCACGCGACCAACGACATGTGGATCCAGCGCGCGCTGCGCTGCGTGCGCACCTGCACGGCCGAGGCCGCGGCCCGGCTCGCCGGCTCCCCGGTCGCCGACCCCGCGCCGCACGCCGCCGAGCTGGAGCTGTTCCTGGGCCGGGTACGGCTCTCCCTGGCTCCGCTCGTCCACCCGCTGAGCCCCTACCGCGGCCGCAAGGCCAGGGCCCGCCGGGTGCTCGCGCTGCTCGACGAGTGCGCCGCGGAGGTCCGCGGGCTGGTCTCGGTGGCGGCGGACCCGGACGCGAGCCACGACGCCCGGCTCGCGGCTGCGTGCTGGCGCGTGGAGGCAGCCGTAGAGGCCTTGCTGACGCCGGAAGCGGAACGCGGCACGGAGGCGGAGCTCCGGTCGGCAGCCGGGGCCCCGAACCCCGCGCGGGCCGCCTCGGAGCCCGCGCTGGCGCACCTGCACGGTCTGGAGCGGCTCCTCGCCCAGCTCGACGGCCCCCTGCGCACCGCGTCACGCTCGCCGCTGGTGGGCGCCTGATCCCGGCGGCCCGGGCGCGTCCCGGCCGGCGTCGAGGACTCCGGCCTTGGCGAGGCTGAAACCGAGTTCGGCCCTGCTGCGGCTCGCGAAGCGGGTCGCAGCGCGTTTGATGTGCGCGCCGATGGTGCGGGTGCTCAGGCCGAGCCGCTGGGAAATGGCCTCGTCCGTATGCCCCCGCACCATGAGTTCCAAAATCGCCTGCTGGATTTCGTCGGTGAGTCGGGGAGGCTGTTGGCCCGTCGTGTCGAACTCGACGGGCACCGCCCGTTCCCACACGGCCTCGAAGGTCTTCATGAGGTATTGGATCAGTCCGGGTTCGCGGATTTCCAGGGCGTACGACTCCTTTCCGCTCTCGGCGAGCACCGCGATGAACGCGGCCGACCGGTCGCACACGATCAGCCCCTCGAACCTTTCGCCCACCGTCCGCACCTCGGCGCCCTCCCGGGTGACCCGTTCGATGTGGGCGAGCGTCGGGCCGTGCGCGCGGACCGTGTGGCCGTAGATCGTGCGCTGACGGACCCCCCGGCCCGCGGGCGCGAGGTCGCGGGGCAGCGCGTCGGCGAGCACGCCGGAGGGGCGGCCGCCCTCGGGGTGCGCGCTGAGGAGTTCCTCCGAGCAGGCCTCCAAGGCGCCCTGGACGGCGGTGTCGATGACATCGCGGCCGATCAGCGGCTGCACGTGGTCCTGGTGGCGCCGGCGTTCGTGCCGGTAGACGGCGTCCATCGGGGAGAGGGCGGCGATCATGTCGTCGAGCGCGGCCCGCTGGTCCAGGATGGCCCGCTTGATCG